>JAHZES010000013.1:0-8561 GCA_019421725.1 Clostridiales bacterium
AAGCATCTGCATGTTAGTATGTGGATCGGTGGGACATTGACGGATCCTGAGCCGTATTTATGCGGAGAAAAGAAATGGCCGGTGAACTTAAAGGGGGAGACAAGAATGGAATATGCAGTTGGTGATTCGATTCGGGTAAACGGAAAAATTGCTCCGAGCGCTTACAGTAAAGAGGGAACCGTTTTCGGCAGCGGGCGTGTTCTGACAATTACCAAAATTTACGCAGGAACCAATTTTCCATATCAGTGCGGTATGACGGGGTTTGTGCGGGAGGCGGATATTGTGCCGGCGCAGAGAGAGCAAACCGTCGGCAAAGCGGAATATGACAGAGTTTGTTCATTGCTTTCCGCTGCTCAAAAAAAATTGGATGCGGTTCGGGCCGCACTTGGCTGACGCACGGGAGGAAGAAAGAATGACAGTGGAGATCAGTATTCTGCTGGCGTTTTTAGGGGGATTCGTCGGCCTGGCGGGCTGGCTCGGCGGGAGAGATAAACGGATCGCCGGCGACGCGGAATGGCGCGGCTCCGTCAACGCAAAGCTGGATGTGATAGTCGGCATCCGAAAAGACCTTGACCAGATTACATCCGGGCTTGCCGGGTGCGCCGAGCGGCTTGCAAAGCTGGAATCCGGCTATGCGCAGCTGCAGCAGCGTGTTTCGGAGCTTTCTGAAAGTGCAAAGTAGGGAGCAGGTGTTTACAGACCGTGCTGCAGAAGGCCTGATCTTTCTCAAAAGATCAGGCCTTGTAGAAAGGAGTTTTGTTTGGAATGAATCTTTTTTTTCTGTTTCTGGTGATGGCGATCGTTGTGGAGGGGCTTGTGGAATATGCCAAAACGGTGATCGCGATGAAAAACAAAAAAGCGATCGTGATTCAGCTTTCGGCGCTGGTGGTGTCAATTTTGCTGTGCCTGCTTTCCGGTGCAAATGTTTTGGGAGAGCTGGGCGTGACGTTTCATGTGCCGTATGCCGGCGAAATTTTGACGGGTGTATTTGCAAGCCGTGGGGCAAATTACGCGAGCGACCTGGTCGGAAGGCTCAACGGAGCCAAAAATGAAAAGCTGCAGCCTCAGTCAAAATCGTAATGGCGTTGTCTGCTCAGGGAGGCCCGGCGGAAAGGAAATAAAAATGACAGAATATGAGAATTTATTGAAAAAACAGTACGAGCAGCAGCTGCAGGCCGGCAGAAATGCGGTGGAAGGCTCCGTGCGTCAGGCAGAAGGTGCATTGACGCAGTATGCGCAGCAGAGGGAGGACGAAGCGCGGCAGGCTTATGTTCGGATGAAACAGGCTGAGACAGAGCTGAAGGAACAGCTGGCGGAGGGCGGAATCAACGGAGGAGCAAGTGAAACGGCCCAATTGAAATTGAAAACACAGTACGGCAATGAGATTTCCGCATTGAACGCCGCATATCAAAAGTCTGCAGATCAGGTGCGGCAGCAGGTAAACGCTTTGAGGTTGCAGGGGCAAAAACAGGAGGCGCAGGTGCGTGCGGATTATTACGCAAAGCTGGCACAGATGAGCCTGCAGCTGCAGCGGGCGGAGGCTGCCGCAAAAGCGCAGGCAGCCAAAACGGCATCCGGTCGCGTAAGTATATCGGCTGCATCCAATGGGCGAAAGAAGAAAAGCGTACAGGAGCAGGTTGCACAATACAAGAGCAATTCAGCTAAAAGAGCAGCAGCTCAGCAGCGCCCGTCCGTCACAGCCTATGTTACGGTGGATGGCGTGAAAATGACTCGTCAGGAGCTGGAGCGACGGATTGAAAGCGGTAGTATAGAGCAGGATGAGCGCGGCAATTACCGCTTTTCCTACCAGAGATATCCGTACTGGCGGCATATGACGGCACAATAATCGTGCTGAAATTCTGAAATGCAAAAAACAACACCTCCGCACGCAGCAGGAGGTGTTGTTTTCGTTTGTAAAAAAGCACAAAAGGCACATGCTCCCTTGAAACGGAGGGAGAAAATCAATTTCAGGTTTTGTCGTTGTCGTCAAAGGGGTCGCCGCACTGCGGGCAGAATTTGGGCGGGTTCTTCGGGTCTTCGGGTTCCCAGCCGCATTTGTCACAGCGGTAGGTCGGAACGCCGTCCGGTTTCTTCTTGCCGCACTCCATGCAGAATTTGCCTTTGTTCAGTGTGCCGCACTCACAGGTCCAGCCGTTTTCGTCTGCGGGTTTTGGTTTGCCGCATTCCATACAGAATTTACCGGTGTTTCCGGTTTTACCGCACTCACAGGTCCAGCCGTCGTTGGCGGCAGGTGCGGCCGAAGGCGCGGGCTGCTGCCCGTTGTTCATACCGTAAAACTGCGCTGCGTTTGCACCGCCGGCCTGCTGTGCAAAGCCCATGCCCATAAATCCGGTCATCGCGCCGGCACTGTTGCCCGCGGCGGTTTCCATCGCGTTGGCCTGCGCGGTCCCAAGGCGAGCCCCCATCATTTGAGAGTTGGTATAAACGCGAGATTCCTGGAATGCGGCGATCTTCTTTGCGCTGGCATCGTCCGGCTTGACAGATGCCACGGCAAAGGACTCAATGGAGATTCCGCGCTTTTCCACCCAATCTGCGGTAAGCTCTTTGTTCAGTTCATCACAAATATCCCCGGTGAAGAGCGGCAGCTGGTCGTAAGGGATTTTTTTCAGAGCGACACGGCCAAGCGCGGGCTGAATAGCGTTTTGAACCTCGGCCTTCAGCTGGCTGTCGATTTTGTCGCGCGTGTATTGATATTCTACATTTCCGCACACATTGGCGTAAAACATCAGCGGGTCGGTGATTTTATAGGAGTATTCGCCGTAAGCGCTCAGCTTCATGGAAAAGTTGAATTCACTGTCACGGAACGGAACGTCGCCGACGCCCCATTTGTTGCCGAGAATTTCTTTGGTGTTGATGTAATAAACATACTGCTGCGAAAGCACCTGACCGCCGGCGATAAAGCGCTTGCCGACCTGTTTGAAGCTCTCGGCCAATCCCTTAAAGCCACCGCTGAGCATGGAGGGCTGTGTGCCGGTATTATAGATATATTGCCCCGGATCTGCGCAGAAGTCCACGACCTTGCCGTTTTCGACGATCATCATGAACTGGCCGTCGGCAATGTCTACTCGGGAACCGTCGGAAATGACATTGTCGCCGCTTTTTGTGTTGGAGCTGCCGGAGGCGATGTATTTTTCACCCTTCTGGCAGATGACGTTGACGGGCAGTGCGTCGCACTTGATATAATCCACCCACTGGTCGGCCAGTACGTTTTTGCCCGCGTTGATGATTGCTTTAATAAGTCCCATGATCTACAACTCCTTTTCAGAATAATAACGTATGGATTCAAAGAACCGCAAGATTGGTAAACTGCCAGGTTTGCCGGATGATTTCCGCCAAACCGGTACCGCAGTAAGCGCATACCTTACTGCCAAGAATGGAAACCGGCGCGCCGCAATGCGGGCACCGCAACTGCTGCGCCTGCTCTTCACCTTCGGCCTGCAGGTAATGGGTATATGCAAGCTCATACTTGGCCTG
Organism: Clostridiales bacterium; assembly: GCA_019421725.1. Lineage (GTDB taxonomy): Bacteria > Bacillota > Clostridia > Oscillospirales > Acutalibacteraceae > CAKXIK01. Next base: position 3,496 of record JAHZES010000013.1, read on the forward strand.
ATGCTTGCGGCCGTTTTCGTCCAGATATTCAAAGGCTGTTTGGAACAGAATGGTGCAGTCGTGCCCGTTTTTCAAATAGCGCGCCATGGTGGTGTTATGAAACCGCAGACGGTCAAACGCAGGGCGTTTCTTTGCTTTTCGGCCGTCCTCGGCGCGGCTTTGCGCCAGCGCGGCAAGCTTTCCGGGGTAGTGCTCGCAAAAACCGGACGTGTCGCCGCTTTCCACTGCAGAAAGAAAATCGGTAACACAGTGCTCTACATAGCTTTTGGCCAAGGGCAGGTTAAAATCCGGAAAATCGCGCATTACGCGGTCAGCGTAAAGGGCATCGCCGCCGGAGAGCGAGCGAGGAGTGTCGTCAGCTTCCTTCTGCGCCTGACTGAGTCCCTGTAAAATGTCGGGTGTGCCGAATGCCTGGCTGCTGAATCGGCGGATCTTTTTACGTAAAATAGCAAACAGAATCAGTCCGAGCAGTACGATACCCAACAGGATCGCAGCAAAAACGATCCATCCGTTCATCGGCTCATCCTCCTTTTGCCGTGTAAGCTTTTTGTGCGGTTAGGGCTGCGGATCCTGCGGGTCGTTCTGCTGATCCATCAGGATAACGCCGCGTTCGTCGAGAACCGTATTGGGCTTCACGCCGTCCAGCGAAGAGAGGACCCAGTCGTGCTCGCCGGTTGTAATGATAAAGTCGCAGTATTCGCAGCGGCCGGCGCTTGTAACGGAGACCGGCGCGCCGCAGTGCGGGCAGGAGACAGTGCTGTGATTGCTTTTTGCAGGGTCTGTCTGAACTCCGGTTTTACGCGTGTAGGTCAGCAGGTAATTGAGGAAATAATCGCGGTTCGGGTCGCCCTTTACCACATTCTTCGTTTTTTCGTCGATGATGTAATCCGTCATACGGGTTTCCATATAAACGGTCAGATATTCATACTGCGCGTCGCGCTGGTAGCGATGCAGGTAAGCCTGGCGCACATTGACGCGGCCGATCACATTGATGCGTCCCGTGTTAATATACTCCTGCAGCTGCATTTCATGCTGGCGGAACAGCTCTTCCTTTTCAAACGGACGGATCTTTGCCCAATCACGTTCCGTCCAAGCCTGCTGCAGCGTAATAAACACCTCGTTGCCCCAATTGATAAAAGCGTCGCGGCTGAAGTTCGGGTCAATGGCCTGGATCGCCGGAACGATTTCGGCTTCATGGTTGCCGGGCGTATGCGCAGGGCGAGCCGGTGCGGAGGAAGAAGGAGAGGTGCCCTTGCGTTTATTGCCGCGGGCGGCAATGAAGATGACAATGGCGACAACTACCAGAGCGATCATGATTTCGCCGGGGCTGGAATCTCCGCCGGAAGAGCTGCTGTAATCATTGCTCCCCCAGTCGGTTCCCCAGTCGGTGTCGCCGCCCCAATCGCCTCCGCCGCCGGTATCATAGTCGTTGGTGTTGCCAACATCGACGGGCGAAACGATGACGGCGCCGCGCAGGGCCGCTACCGGAGCCGCTGTGCAAACGGAAGCTGTTGCAAAGAGCAGCGCGGCGAATACCAGTGCTGCGGCCAATGCAGAAAGTCTTCTTTTCAAAATAAAATCCCCCTGTTTTCAGAATCGGCTCGCAGAAAGCAAAACGCGCCAACCGCGCTGAAGCTGCGGAGCAGTTTCGGCTGCAAATGGAGCCGGGAGCATAAAATTATCTTTATTTTAACGCGTTTTAAAATACAAGTCTATTCTTTTTTGCGTCTTTTCCGCAAATTTTATCTTTTTTCGTTTCTTTTCTGCTGCTTTTCAGCCCTGCGCCGCGCGGCGGCATCGGCGACAGCTTTGCGAATTTCGGCAAGCGTTCCGCGCTGCCGGACGGAATCCAGCCGAGGGAACGCGCTCATCAGGCGGCGGGTGGTGAACGCGTGTTCTTCTTCCAGCTGGTGCAAACGGTGCTCCGCATATTCTGTTTCGATCCGTGCGCGCAGGCGTTCCTCCCGAAGCAGCTCGGAGCCGCTTTCCAGCGCAGTTTTCAGCTGTGCTGCGGAAGCCTCCGCTTTGTGCCGGAGGTCGTCCCGCAGCTGCGCGATTTGCTGCAGGCGGCCGTTCAGCACGAGCACCGAACGAACGGAAACAAAGCAGTCAACGCTCAACAGGGCGGCGATTGCGCCGGAGCAAAAAAACAGCACAGGCGCGGAAAGCGCCTGAATGTTTTTGCTGACCCAGGGGTCTACCACATGAACGGCAAAAACGCAGAGCAGGCCGAACAGAGTGGAATTCAACAGACAAATTCGCCCGTGCAGATTAAACTTCCGTTTGGAATAGTCCCACCAGGAGAGGTGGAACAGCTTTTCCAAAAGAACGGAGGTGACGTATTCCAGCGCGCTGGTAAGCAGCATGCCGCCGAAAAAGGTGAGAAAAACATTGCTGCCCAGCGGCCTCAGCGCATGAAAAACGATCACCGCGCCAAACCCGTAAACAGGGCAAATCGGTCCGTTTAAAAAACCGCGGTTGATAAATTTACCCGCCGGGACCGAACAGTAGACGCATTCGCAGCACCAGCCCAGAAATGCGTAAACGATAAAAGTAAGAAACAATTGAAGAACGGCTTCCATGTGATCATCTTCCTTTTGGCTGTATTTTGAAAAAGCAGAGGCGTCTCAGCAACCTGAGTTGCGCAGCGCAGTGTGAAATACCGCAGACAACTATTTTATATTATTATAGTAAAAGCAGCAAACACCGTCAAGAATGCTTGACAGGCATGATAAAATAAATATGTCTGCCTCAAAGCGGAAGCAACTGCCGCAGGCCAGGAAAAATGCCCCGCACGGGCGAGGCACAGAATGAAAAACCGAAGGAGCACTGTTTTATGATTACGGTTTCCAATGTAAGCGTTAATTTTGACGGAACCGAACTGTTTTCGAATGTGAATCTGAAATTTACTCCCGGCAACTGCTACGGGATCATCGGCGCGAACGGCGCGGGCAAATCAACCTTTCTGCGCGTTCTTTCAGGCGAACTGGATTCCACCACCGGCGAGGTGACCTATGGAGAGAAGGATAGGCTCTCCGTTTTGAAACAGGATCATTTTGCCTACAATGAATTCACGGTACTCGATACGATCATTCAAGGAAATCCGCGCCTTTACGAGATCATGCAGCAGAAGGACGCGCTTTACGCAAAGGAGGATTTTTCCGAAGAGGACGGCGAGCTTGCCGCCGAGCTGGAGGGGGAATTTGCCGAGCTGAACGGATGGGACGCCGAAACCGATGCCGCACGGCTGTTGGCGGGGCTTGGCGTGGAAGGCGCGCTCCTGACCGAACGGATGGCTTCTCTGCGCGACAATGACAAAGTGAAGGTTTTGTTGGCACAGGCGTTGTTTGGCCAGCCGGATATTATTCTGCTTGACGAACCGACCAACCACCTTGACCTGAAATCAATTGAATGGCTGGAAGAATTTCTGATCGACTACCCCGGTACGGTGCTGGTGGTTTCTCATGACCGCCGCTTTCTCAACGACGTCTGTACGCATATCATTGATATTGATTACACCAAGATCCGCGACTACGTGGGCAATTACGATTTCTGGTATGAATCAAGCCAGCTGATGCAGCGCATGATCCGTGACCAGAATCGAAAGGCGGAAGACAAGATTCGCGAGCTGCAGAATTTTATTGCGCGTTTTGCGGCCAATAAATCAAAATCCCGTCAGGCAACCTCGCGCAAAAAGCTGCTCGACAAGCTCACGGTAGAGGAGCTTCCGGCGTCTTCACGCCGGTATCCGTTTGTCGGCTTTTCCATGGATCGCGAGCCGGGAAAGGAGATCCTTACGGTGACGGAGCTGAGCGGTTCTGCAGAGGGACGGCAGGTATTCCGCAATGTTTCGTTCCGTGTGAACAAGGGAGATAAAATTGCGCTGATCGCCGAAAACGAAATGGCAGTTACCGCGTTGCTGCAGGTGCTGATGGGAGAGCTTCAGCCGGATTCCGGCAGCTTTTCCTGGGGAGTGAGCACCACGCAATCCTATTTTCCGAAGGATAACTCCGCCTATTTTAACGACTGTGAGCTTTCCATTTTAGACTGGCTGCGTCAGTATTCCAAAGACACCACCGATACTTATCTGAGAGGATTTCTGGGAAGGATGCTTTTTTCCGGAGAGGATGTGTTCAAGCCGGTGAATGTGCTTTCGGGAGGGGAGCGGGTGAGGTGTATGCTTTCCCGTATGATGATGTTCGGCTCAAACGTTCTGGTGCTTGACCAGCCGACGAACCATCTCGATTTGGAGTCGATCACGGCGGTCAACAACGGAATGATCGATTTCAAGGGAATTTTGCTGTTCACCTCCCGTGACCATGAATTTATCCAGACCATTGCCAACCGTGTGATCGAGCTGACGCCGGACGGAATGATCGACCGGGCAGGGACGTATGACGAGTATCTGGAATGGAAGGCGGCGCGCGAGGGCTGAAAACAGGCGTCAGGCGCGGCGCAGCCCGTGGAACATCCAGGCGGCCAGCTTCATTGCAGGAATGGAGAGCAGTGCCCAGAGGAACGAAAAAAGAGGACAGATCTGCCCGCGAAAATTGCCGCGGCGGTCGGAATAATCCCATACATTGTGACGCCGGTTAAACAGCAGGCCGAAAATTAATTCAACGCCGGTAATGACGGCGGAACCCGCCAGGCAGCGCAGAAAAGCTCCTGCACGGCGGAGCAGCCCGTTGCAGATTCGATGGATCAGCAAAAAGCAGGTGCCGCCCGCCAGAAACATGGAAAAGGTCGTGCGACCGCGGGAAAGCAGCTCCAGACAGGCGTACGAGCCCGCGCCAAAAAGAAAAAACAGCAGCGGATGCTTTATTTTTTTAGAGGATCCCGGTTCTTTCATGTGATTTGGACCACCTTTTGTTTTTTCTTTTATTTTTAACAAAATGCATACGGAATATCAGCCTGGCTGCCATTCCGTATGCCGGGAGGACTGAACGGTCAGCCGACGGAGCTGCCGTTGTATTTTCGCCTGAGGTATGCGATGTTTTCAGGAGAGTCCGGCCGGTAGCTCCGTCCGAAATATTCGAGGATCCCCTTTGCGATCGCCACGCCGCTTT
>JAHZES010000013.1:8571-9805 GCA_019421725.1 Clostridiales bacterium
CACCAGAACCGCAGGCGCCCTGGTGCGTGTTAATTCATAATATCCCTGCCCGTTAAAAGCCGTATAACCTTCCCGCACGCCAAATCCGTCTGTGGGTGAGGTCGCCAGAAGCTGATCATAGATATCGTTTGCAAGGCGTTCGCTTTCTGAGCCGAATTTATGAACGTAAACTGTCGGGCCGCGGGCTTTGCCGTTTGCCGAGGCGTTTGAGTGGATCGCAACATGAATTTTCGGGGAAATTGCATTGGACTGAGCTACAATTTCCTGCAGTGTCTGCGAGGGGTCGTTGCGCACCAGCGTCAGTCCATTGCGGTCCAGTTCATATGCTACAACATCCGCGATTTGATTCATTCGCTGTTCTTCGGTGCCAAAATCACCGTAACCCACGTTCCAATCCTGAACCGAAGGCGAAAGATAAACGTCGGTTGCCACAGAACATCACGTATCCTTTCTGCCAGAAGCGTTAAAAATCGGGAGAACTAAAAGTCTGCCCGCAGCATGATATGCCGGCGTGTGACGAAGGGTTCAAAAGAAAAAGGGCCCGCCCGCCCGTATTAAAGCCAATTAAATTCGTATTACGCGTTTTGCACCTTGAATATTCTACGCTTTTCGGTTATAATTAAATAAATAATTTAGAAATAGTGCCGTAAAAATGAAAGGCAGAGATGAGTTTGAAACATCGGAAGACAGTAAGAGTGATATTGGTTGCTGCTGTGTGCGTTCTTGCAGCAGCCGGCGCCCTGTTTGCCGGTTATCAAAATTATCTGGAGCAGAAGCAGCAGGAGTATTTTTTTACGACCGACATTTATGAAATTACGGAGAGCGGAGATATTCATGTTTCCGGAGCGGTGGATGCCCACCAGCTTGCCTCCAGCATCACAAAGCAGCTGAAAAGCGGGGAAACAGTGGAAATCGACTGGAAGCAGCTTGAAAGCGTTTTCGGTATTCAGGAGGATGAATGCGAATCCTTCAGCGTTTACCTTGCCAAAAAAGATACGTCTGCATTTGAGGTGGCTGTATTTGAATTTTCCTCCGTTGAACAGAAGCAGACGCTCCTGCAGGCAATTCAGCGGCGCAAAGCGCAAAAGCTTGCAAGCTTTCGGGAACTGAATCAGGCGGAGTATTCTCTGGTGCAGCAGGCGATTGTTGCGCAGCAGGATTGTTTTTTACTGTTTGCTGTGTGTAAAACTCCGCAGAAGGCACAGGATATTTTTCGAGAAGTGTTAAAAGTGTA
>JAHZES010000013.1:9815-19516 GCA_019421725.1 Clostridiales bacterium
GTTTCTGTTATGCGGGTATAATTCATTGGTAGAATGCGACCTTCCCAAGGTTGATAGGTGGGTTCGATTCCCATTACCCGCTCCATAAGCGTTTGCGCACAGATTCGACGTCTGTGCGCGTTTTTTCTTTTAATGCGGCAGAAGGTTTGTGCCGCCGCGCGATAAAAATCTTGCAAAACAGAAAAGGATTTGCTATAATTAGTTTATTATAGCCGGTATGAAGCCGGCCGGAATTCTCTCACAGAAACCGATATGCCATGAAGGCTGCCATCTGAAACGCGGAAGGCGCCTTTGTGGCATTTTCTTTTAAAAAGGAGAACTGTGATGATGAAAAACACAACCAGAACTCAGGTAACAAAGCTTGTTTTTTCAGCGCTGTGCGTGGCGATCGGCATTGTGCTGCCGCTTGCGTTTCACTCGGTGCCGAACGGCGGTTCTGTTTTTTTGCCGATGCATATTCCGGTGCTGCTTTGCGGGTTGGTGGCAGGGCCGGTCTACGGAATGGTCTGCGGTGCGCTGACGCCGCTGCTCTCGTCGCTGATGACGGGGATGCCGCCCGCTGCCGTTTTGCCCGGAATGCTTTGTGAGCTGACGGTTTACGGCCTTGTGACCGGATTGCTGCTGCGGCATGTTCATACAAAAAGCAAGGCGGCAAATCTTTGGATCTCGCTGGTCGGCGCCATGCTTTGCGGGCGCGTGGTGAGCGGACTGCTCAACGGACTGGTTTTTCGTGCCGGACAATATACCCTGCAGATCTGGGTTGCGGCGTCCTTTGTAACGGCGCTGCCTGGAATTGCCGTTCAGCTGGTCCTGATCCCGCTTCTGGTCTTTGCGCTGGGGCGCGCAAAGCTGGTGGATTTGAGCTCCTGCTAAGAGGAAAGCGGCATAAAAAAGCAGCGTCTCATTCCGAGAGAGACGCTGCTTTTTTCGATTTTCAACGGAAATGCTATGCTTTGTGAAAACCGGTGGTGGTGACCGCGGCGACCGGAGTTCCAAGCTCGTCGCTAACGTCGATATGGTAGCAACAGGTGGAGCGTCCGTTTTTTACACAAACCGCAGTGGCGGAAAGCCGGCTGCCTTTCGGTGTGCCAAGAAAGGTGATGGAGGAATTCAGCGATACGGTGCCGGGTTTCTGCCAGTTGGAGGCAACGGCAAATGCAAAATCGGCAAGTGTAAACGCGACCCCTCCCATCAGGGCGTTCATGGCGTTTTTGTGGTGCGGGGTAACCGTAAGGCTGCAGGTGGCGGTATGGTCGCCGACAGAATCGATTACCGCACCGTTTTCGGTGGCAAAGCGGTCGTTCGCAAAGATATTGCGGACCTCTTCCAGTGTCTTTTTTATTTCTTCCATATCAAAGCGCTTCTTTCCTGAAAATGTATGGTGCAGCGGCAAAATTTATTTGGCCTGCTGCAGAATGGTTTGCACAGCAAGCGCAATCGTTTCGGAAAACGGGAGCTCCGGTGTTCCGGCAACAAAAATATGACACCGGTTCATGGGGATCAGCACTTTTTTTGCGCTGCTTTCGGAAACCGCGAGCGCCATCTTCGGAGTGATCTCTCCCAGCAGAGAATTGGCAGCCAGAATGCCGATCGGCCCGGCGATCACATCGGCTCTGGCGGCGTTGATCACCACAGGGTTTTCACCGGTTGCTCCTGCGTCGGCACCGGCCTTCATCATGGCGGCGGTAGCGGTGGTGTTGGTGCCGATAGCGATGATGCTGCCGGAAAAGCCCGCTGCGCGCAGCTGTTCCACAATAGCGCGCCCGATTTTGCCCCCCTGCCCGTCAATTACAAGAATCGTCATGGTGCAGCCCTTCTTTTCTGAAAAATTGTATTCATTATAACAGCAGCCGCACAAAAGCGCAACAGGCGGTAAATCAGCTTTCGCGGTAATCCCGCAGGGCGGTCGTCAACGCATCCATTTCGCTGTCGGTACCAACGGTAATGCGGAGAAAACGGTCAAGCGGGGGTGCGGAGAAATAGCGTACGAGGATATGGTTTCGCTTTAAATAGGCGAAAAGCTTCGCGGCGGAATAGTTGGGATGTGTGACAAACAGAAAATTTGAACGGGAATCCGGCAGGGAAAACCCGAGCGCGCGCAGTTTTGCGGCGGTTCGTTCGCGCGTAGCCTCAATTTTTTTAACGGTGCTTTCAAAATATTCCCGGTCCTCAAGGGCTGCCGCGGCGCCTGCAATGGCAAGCCGGTCGAGCGTATAGGAATTAAAGGAATTCTTAACGCGGTCCAGCCCCTCAATCAGCTCACGGCTGCCGGCTGCAAATCCGACCCGAAGCCCGGCCAGTGCGCGGGATTTGGAAAGCGTCTGCACCACCAGCAGATTGTCGTATTTCCCAATCAGACCAATGGCGCTTTCACCGCCGAAATCAACATAGGCCTCGTCCACCAGAACGACCTCGTCCGGATGCGCCCGCAGAATTTGTTCAACGGCGTCAAGCGGGAGAAAACGCGTGGTGGGCGCGTTCGGGTTTGCCAGCACGACGCCGTGGCTGCCGGGCTTTAAAAAACCGGCAAGGTCGATTGAAAAATCCTCCGTCATTGGCACAGCCTCATACGGAATTTGATAAAGCCCGCAATATACCGGGTAAAAACTGTACGAAACAGAGGGAAAGCGCAGCGTTCCGTCGCCGAAAAAGGCCTGAAATGCCGTTGCAAGAACCTCGTCGGAGCCGTTGCCGACAAAAACCTGTTCCGGATCGATCCCGTTCAGGCGGGCAAAGGCGCGCCGCACCGCAGCAGCATCCGGATCCGGATACAGCCGCAGCAGGCTGTTGTTGGCGGCAGCGATTGCATCGGTTACTCTGGGAGAAGGGGGGTAAGGGCATTCGTTGGTGTTCAGCTTAATAAAGGTTTCGCCGTCCTTTGGCTGTTCTCCCGGGGTGTAAGGGGAGAGCGCAGCCGTTCTTTTGTTCCAGAATCTGCTCATTGGTATTCTTCCTTTCCTGTTTTGCGGGCAGTCCGGCGGCGGGGCGTTCGGACCGTATTCTTTATTTCAGTTTGATGGCGCGGCAGTAACAGAACAGATATTGCTGTGCGATTCCTGCATAAGGGCCAAAAAAGTCGGGCGTTTTTCCCGGAAAAAGCTGTGCCATTGCACGCCCGATCCAGACATCTACCGGAAAAGCCTCAAGCCGTCCGCAGCCGTACAGCAGAACACACTCGGCAACCTTTGGGCCGACCCCGTTGACGGTCTGAAGCATCCGGCGTGCCTCGGGCAGAGGAGCTTCCGCCAGGGCCGAAAGGGAAAGTTCGCCCGACGAGACCCGCTGCGCGGCATCCAGCAGATATTTTGCGCGGAAGCCGCTGCGCAGAGGGGCAAGCGTTTCTGGAGTTTGTGCGGCGAGCGTCTGCGGGTCGGGGAATGAAAAATATCCTTCGCCGCAGGGAGTGCCGAACAGCGCACACAAGCGGGAAATGATTCCTTTGATGCGCGGAATATTGTTGTTTTGCGAAATGATAAAGGAGCAGAGCGTTTCCCATGGATCCTGGCGAAGAATGCGCACGCCGGGGACAAGCGCGCAGGCCTGCCGCATAACGGGGGAAAGCGCCGCAAGCTCCCGGGCGATGGCATCGTAATCGCGTTCCAGGTCAAAATACTGCGGAAAACCGAGCGCTGTAAATTCCTGCGGAGCAAGGCCGCTTACAATCAGCTGTTCCTCCCGCCGGAGAACATTCAGAACCTTTCCCGATACGACGCCGAAAAAGGAGCCGTCCGGCTGTTCATCCCAGCGAAAGCACTGGCCGCTTAAAAAGGTGTTCGGCGGGGAAAAGCCGTTTGCGGGCAGAACCGTTTGCCAGCTGTTCAATCGCAGACACTCCTTTCAGTTTTGTTTACAATTTATTTTACCATAAAACCGGTGCTTTGTGGTAGAATGAAACTGTCGGAAATTCAGGAAGAAATTTCGCTTGTTTTAGTGAAGTATCACAGTAAAGCGGATGCCTTCCGGCGACCTTATCTTATTAATGAAAGAGGATGGGATTCGGTATGAGAGAAGATATTTGCAGTATTCCGGTCAGCGAGGTGTTTGCCCCTAAGGACGGGTGCCCCATTTGCCGCATGGTTTCTACATTGGAAGAGCATCTTGTGGAATATATCACCGGTGCGGCCATGATGGAGCCGGATGTTCGCCAGGAAACCAACCGGACGGGCTTTTGCCCGGAGCATTTTCGAATGATGCTGGCGCGGAGAAACCGGCTTTCGGTAGCGCTGACGCTGGAATCGCATCTCAAGGAGCTGCAGAAGAATTTTGATTTTGGAGGAAAGGCGCCGTCGAAAAACCAGTTGGCAGCCTTGCAGCTGGCGGCGGACGGCTGTTTTGTCTGCGATAAGGTGGAGTGGGGGCTGCAGCGCCTGATTACGGAGGTTTTTGTTCTCTGGCAGAGGGAGGAAGAGTTTCGCAGGCTGTTTTCGGAGCAAAGCGGTCTCTGCCTTCCGCATGCCGTGCGGCTGCTTTCGCAGGCGCAGAAGGAAATGCACCGCAAGGCGTATCCGGCGTTTGCGGTAGCCGTTGCGGCGGTTGCCAAAAAGCAGTTGGATGTGGTTTCTGCTGATGTTTCCGGTTACTGCAAAATGTATGATTATCGTAATGCAGGCGGCGACTGGGGCAATACAAAGGATTCCATCGAGCGCTCCATGCTGTTTTTAACGGGGGAACCGGCCGCCCCCGGCGGACAGAGCTGACGGCGTTTTTACAAAAAGTTTTCAATTGCGGTTAGTGTCATTCTGAACGGGAGAAACCCTGAGCGGTTCTCCACAATTGGTTTTCCGGGTTTTCCACCGGGTCGGTTACGGCGGTTCGGACATGTTTCCACACGATTTCTCCACATTTTCCACAAAGTTTTCCACGCCGTCCGAACCGTCTGTGAAATTACAGCTCGTATAATTGGAATAATCTGCAAAATACAGCTTGTGCGCGGGAAGGATTCCGCTGCGCAAGCGTTAAAATGAATATTTTTCCGGGAGCGGGTCAAGACTATGCATGAATGAAAGAGGCTACCGGAAAGGGGAATACAGATGATTCGGGGAATCAATCGGCAAATCATTGAGGTCAATGATACCGAAAGCGACTATTTTGAGCGTGCGCTCTTTTTTATCAACCCGGATTACTGCGATGCGGAACGGGCGGTCCTGGAGCACGAAGCAAGGCGTGCGCTCAAGCGGCTGGAGGAACCGAACGGGGTACGACGCCACAGGAAACGCATCTGGCTGTGGGGACGTCTTTTTCTTGCGGCTCTGTGCGGCGCGGCCCTCACCGCGCTTTTTTTCTGGCTGGCATAGCGCAGCCGGAACGCGCAATATTTGGCGCGCAAAATTCCGCAATTTATTTTGCCCTTGTCCTGTGGATATGCTATAATAATTCCGTGTTCGTATAAATAGCGCGGAAGGAACGGTTTGAATATGAAAATGGAACAAAACGGCGGAGCTCTGCAGCCGGAACGCGGCGAGGGCATTATTGCAGGGCGCAATGCGGTGGCGGAAGCGCTGCGCGCCGGACGAAGCATAGATAGCATTCTGGTAGCACGCGGTGAACGTTCGGGTTCGGTTACCGCCATTGCCGCAAAAGCAAAGCAGAAAAATATAACGGTGAAGGAAACGGATCCACGCAAGCTGGATTTTCTTTGCGGGGGCGCGGTGCATCAGGGCATTGCGGCCGTTGCTGCCGTGGTGGAGACGGTAGAACTGGAGGACCTGTTTCGCCGTGCAGAGGAAAAGGGAGAAGCGCCGTTCTTTGTAATTGCCGACGAAGTGGAGGATCCGCACAATCTCGGCGCGCTGATTCGTTCTGCCGAAGCGGCCGGCGCACATGGGATGATCATTCCGAAACGGCGCGCTGCAGGGCTGACATATGCCGTCGGCAAAGCGTCTGCCGGTGCAGTGGAGTATCTGCCGGTGGCCCGGGTGACGAATCTGGCTGCTGCAATCGAAGAAATTCAGCAGCGGGGCGTTTGGGTCTATGCAGCAGATATGGATGGCGAGCCGTGGTGTACGGCGAATCTGACCGGAGCGCTGGCGCTGGTGGTCGGCGGCGAAGATCACGGTGTTGGCCGCCTGGTCAAGGAAAAATGTGACGGCGTACTCTCGCTGCCGATGTGCGGGCAGATCAATTCGCTGAACGCGTCGGTTGCAGGTGCGATCCTGATGTATGAGGCCGTTCGGCAGCGCCTTGGCCTTAAGGCTCGCTGAACGGTCGTGCAGACATTTACCCCGGATGACCGAAAGGAAGGGACTGGTCATTGATGATGGAAAATTCGCGCGATCCGCGCTTTTTGATAGAAGACGATTCCGAAGAGAAACGCGCTCCGCAGGAGCAGAGCACGGCGGAGGAGCAGAACCTGTCCGATGAAGCGGAAGCGGAGACGCAAAGCACTCCGCAGGGACAGAATGGTTCCGATGGGCAGAACGCCGAAGAGACGCAAAATGTTTTCAAGGTGCCGCCGTCGGAAGGGGAAAGTCCTTTGCCTGCCGATTTTTACCGCCCGACGCCAGGGCAGAGCGAATATTCGTACCTGTTCGGCGGTCAGGAGGAGATCGATCCGTACGACTATGTAATGGAGAAAGTTCAGAATAAAAGAAAGTCCGGTCAGCCCTGGCAGGAACGGCAGGAGCTTTTTGAGACCGGCTCCGAAAAGAATACGGAGCGGCAGCCGGCCAAGCCGCGCCGGACGGTGGAACGGGACCTTTCGTTGGAGGAACCTGCGGGAGAAGAAAAAAAGTCCCTGCGGGAGGCCTTCAGCGAATTGCTGCGCTGGGTAACCGGCAGCCTGCGGGCGGGCGGAGAGCCTGCGCCAACGGAAAAAAACGAAAAGCAGGAGACCGGGAAAGCGGACGAACCTTCGGAAGAAGAGCAAAAGCCGGCGAAAGATACGGCGGAACCGCAGGAAGATGATTCTGTGACCGATCTTTTTGCCGCAGCCCCGCAGCACCAGTGGCGGGAAATTTCCGCAGCGGAGACTCCGAAAGAGGAAGCCGAAGCAAAACGACTTGCTCCGCAAAATGAATCGGATGAAACGGATTCGGCGCCTGCAGAGCGGAAAAGAGCTTTGGGGAGTGCTTCGGGAGCGAATGCGTTTGAGGAAGAAGTGCCTTTAAGAGAAGCGGACGGTAAGAAGACGCCGCTTGGTCAGGAGGCTCCGCCGGAGAAAACGACCGAAACAGAAGAACCGGAAGAGGTGTCGATTTTCGGAAGCGCCGCAGCCTCGCAGCCTGATGAAGAAGCTGTAATCCCACAACGGCAGGAGCTGCCGGTCGTGGAAGCTGCGGCGGCCCACCGGCGTGTGCAGGGTGCCGATTCCTTTCTTCCTGCCGAACAAACGGAACGCCGTGCGCTTTGCGTCGAATTGGATGTTGACCGGCTGTTTTGCGTCGAGGAGCTGCCGGAGGTTTGTGCGGGCGGCGACGGAGAAGAGCTGTATGAGCTGGAGCAGGAATATGCCGCGCTGACCAAAAGGGCCCGGGAGGATTCAAAACAGACCTCAGCGCCGCGGCGTCGTTTTTCTTTCCTGAACCGAACACAGAGCAAAGCGGAAGCAGAGAGAATACGGAATCAGGAGAGCGTACATCAGAGATCGGACCGGCGGCAGGAAAAGCGAGCGGATGCCGAAATCAAACGCAGAAATCGTTCTGCCGGCAGAGAGGCGGCTACAAAATCCGGCAAAGACCACAAAAACGGAAAGACCGATTCTGCCGAGGAACACACTGCCCCGGGCAGCGCAAAAGCGTTTCGTCAAAGGATCACAAAAGAAAGTAAAATGATTTTTTTCCGTTTGCTGGCAGTTGGCGCGATCGGGGCTTTCCTTACGGTTTCCGCCGTTTGCGCCCGTGCGGGGATGCCGCTGGCCGGCTGGCTTTCGCCCCGGCAGAGCCCGAGGATTTTTTCCCTGATCAATTTTATCGGTATCGGCGTTTGCCTGCTGCTATGCCGCTCTGTTGTCGCGGTTGGGCTGCTGGGTTTTTTTAAGGGACAAAAATCGGCCGGAGCGGACGGTGCGTTTTCCATCGCGGCAATCACCTGCACTGTGCAGGCGATGGTTGGGATCATACGCCCGGATGCCGTTGCGGCCGGCGTGGTGTGGCTTTATGCACCGGTCGGAGCGCTCGGGCTGTGCGGTAACCTGATGGGAAAGCTTTGCATGCTGCTGCGAACCAGAGAGAATTACGCAGAGCTTTGCGCCATGCCGGAGCACTTTGCGTTGGCAAGACTGGAGGAAGAAAGCCGCATACAGGAGCTGGTGGATGCCGATGTGCCGGCCAGACTGACGGTTGGCGCCGTAAACGCCGTGCCGGACAAAAGCTTTCTGCGCAATGCCTTGGAGGCGGATTCGAGTGAGTGCAGCACGGAGCGGATCTTTTCATTCGGCTTTTTTGGCGCGCTGGCAGCGGCGCTGATTTCCTTTTTTGCAGCGCCCTCCGGAAAATATGACGCGGCTTTGGCCTCTTACACAGCGGTTTGCTGTCTTTGTGCGCCGTTTACGGCTACGCTGTCGGTGAATCTGCCGCTGAAACGCGTCTGCCGTATTCTTCGCGGCAGCGGTGCGGTTGCGGTCGGCTGGCGCGCAGCCGATCTGTTTGGAGAAACCGGCTGCGTGGTGCTTCGGGATGAGGAGCTTTTTCCTGCGGATGCCGTGGTGCTCAGCGGAATTAAAACGTTAGGCGGCGGACGGATCGACGACGCGATCCTGGACGCGGCGGCGCTTTTGCGGGAAGCGGGCGGCCCCATGCGGACGGTGTTTTATCGGGTGATTCGCGGGCAGACAGGGATTTTACCGCGTGCCGAGCAGGTTCGGGCGGAGCAGGGGGGCTTTTCCGGCTGGGTGCAGGGCAGGCGAGTGCTTGTGGGGAGCGGCGGATTGATGGCTGCACACGGAATTACGCCGCCTTCCGGCGATTACGAGGCAAAAAATTGCCCGGAGGGCGCTGTCCCGGTGTATATGGCCAGAGGCGGAGAGCTTTGCGCAATGTTCACTGTGGAATATCATGCAGCCCCTGTCCTTTGCGGAGCGCTGCAGCGGCTGGTGCGCTGCGGTGGAGATGTTGCCGTGCTGACGACGGACAGCAATCTTTCAGCGAAAATGATCGCTGAAAAATTTTCCGTACCGGAGGCCTCCGTGACGATGGTGCCCAATGTTCAGGAACTGCAAGGGGCAGATGTACGGCAGGAGGATCTGGAAGAGCCGGCTGCGATTCTTCGTTCGCCGGGAGCGCCGGCCCTGCGGACGGCCGCCTGCTGCATTGAGGCGAAGGCACTGTTTCAGCTTGCCGTGCTGCTGCAAACGGCCGGAACGCTGCTGGGGCTCGTGCTGGTATTTGTGTTTTGTGCGGCGGGGAGCATTGCGCAGATCGGCGCTGTCGAAATAATGATCTTTCAGCTTTTTTGGGCCTTGACGGTTCTTGTGATTCCGTCGTTGAAACGTTTTTAACCTCGCAGCGGCATCTCTTCTTTGCGGGATGCCGCTGTTTTTGCGAGGCGTTTTATGCGGCGGGGCAGTCCGTAAAAATCAGCTGTTTTTCATCATTTTCGGTGATCGGCCTCGTAATTTGCCGATAGGCTGCAAAAAATTTTCAAAAAGAACGTTTACGGTGTTGACTAATGGCGAAGATTTATGTATAATGATTGAGCTGATTCGTTCAGTATGCTACTGTGGCTCAGCTGGTAGAGCAGCTCACTCGTAATGAGCAGGTCGTCCG
>JAHZES010000130.1:0-3077 GCA_019421725.1 Clostridiales bacterium
TGCCGCCGGCAAGCTCCAGCTTTTCGAGAAGATGAATGTGCTCGCCCTTCATCTGGCCGTCACGAACCAGATAAAATGCAGCTGTCAGGCCGGCAAGGCCGGTACCTATAATGTATGCGGACTTTTTATCTACATCCTTCGGCTTTTCCGGATGAGCGAAAGATTCATAGGTTCCTGCTGAGTAATACATATTGAAAACCTCCTGTTTTTCTTTATGCTTTCATTATACCCAGCCTCACTTTCTTTACAACAAACAGAACAAGCTCCGTGATAAGATTTTGATCACGGAGCCTTATTGTGTAAAAAAAATTATCAAATTTCTGAAAATGATAAAATCAGAGCTTGAATCGGGACAGACCCTCCGACATAGAGCCCTTGATCAGTTTGGCAAGCCTGTTCACGATTTGCCGCGGATCCTCCCGCATATCGTCTTTGATCCAATCGAGCATCAGTCCAATAAATATATAGGAATAAATCTGTGCAATAAACCGCTTATCTTCGTCTCTGACGGCGATTCCGTCCGACTCCTCATTGATCACGCCAAGCAGCAGCTGATCCACCAACGGCTGCAGGTATTTCTCGACCTGCTCTCTGTGGACGCAGCGGTAGACATTCAAAATAAACGGCTTGTTTTCCTGAACAGCCTCAAAGATCTGCAGCAGCCCCTGCTGCCAGGTCTCATAGGTCTTTTTCTCATCCAAAGCCCGCTTGGCATCCTCAAGGCAGGACCATTCCACCAGATCGTAAATATCCTTAAAATGATAATAGAAGGTCATGCGGTTAATACCGCAATCCTCAGCTATGTCACCCACTGTAATTTTGGTGAGCGGCTTTTTCAATAAAATATTTTTTAACGATTGCTCCAGGGCACGTTTTGTCACCTGCGACATAATGCGTTTTCCTTTCGGATAAATTCTTTGCAAGTCCTTTGCATAACAACATTATAGCACAACGATCGGTTTTAAACAAAGCATTTTAAGAAATCGGCAGAATGCCCGGCATTGGCGCAGGCACAGGGAACCGTGACGATGCACTGCAACTCTGTTATTATTTTTATATCTGCAAAAAATCGGAATTGTTTAATATCTTTTTCAAACAATTTATCAGGCGATTTTCGGAGCCTCTTTTCCAGCGCATGATAGCCGGAAACATATAAATGAATCCGGGATACTTCGATGCGACTCTAAACCGCTCTTCAAAATCCCTTTGGCTGATATAAAATCCTCTATTCTCCAGCATCTGCCGATAAAGGAGTGCTTCATCAAGCGAAAAATAATCCACAAGATTGATATAGAACGGTGCATACCTCGAAAAACCGAAATCAATGATATACGGATGCGCATGGACATTATACACATGACTTCCGTCAATCTTCTGCACATCGCCGTGCGTTAGTGTCATCCACTTTGATTCTTTGCAAAGGGCAACCATATCGTCGGCAAACCTTTTGCCCGCTGACTGCAATTTGGGAAGCACCGGTTCAAACTGCCGTGCAAAATCCGCATTCTCGCAGATTTCTTTTTCAAAATGCAATACCGAAATCTGCGTAAGGAAGCCACGGCATTTCGCCGGCACTCTCCATATTGTTTCCATGTATCTCGGCAAAAGCAGCTGCGACATTCCTCATCCAGTTCCGATTATTTCGGGGAGATTCCACTCTTTTTCCAAGATCCTGTTGGATCATCCATTGCGGCCCGGGAGAAACGCGATCCCTTGAATATGCAGCGGGCGTATAACGATGGCCCTGTACGGTTAAACGCTGCATGACCATTCTTTCCCGCAAATCCGCCTGTTTGCAGATAAAGCTACCTTTTTTCCCATTTTTTAAAATGGCACTTCACGCGGAAAAGCTTTGCACCACTCTCGCAAATTCCAGTTTATCGAACTCATTATATCATTACATAAAGTTTCAAGGCAACAAGCTATGCAGAAAAAGCCCACCGTAATCAAATTAGATTACGGTGGGCTTTTGGCGGAGAAGAAGGGATTTGAACCCTTGCGACGGTTACCCGCCCTACTCCCTTAGCAGGGGAGCCTCTTCACCACTTGAGTACTTCTCCATTTGGTGAAAATTCAATTGATACGCATATTCGCCCTCTGCCTAAATGGCGGAGGGGAAGGGATTCGAACCCTTGGCTCTTGCGAGTCACTGGTTTTCAAGACCAGCTCCTTAAACCACTCGGACACCCCTCCGAATAATGCGACGGTTGTAATTATAGCACACATATAGCATACTGTCAATGCTTTTTTAGAAAAAAACACGGTAATCGCCGTCGTCTGTGCTTTTTGCGAAACCCTCTCCGTTGTTTGATCCGGAAAACTTTGCTGTTTTGAGCTCAAAAACGCCGGGCAAAATAACACCAATCGCGCCCAAAGCCGCTTCTTGCATGCCACACGGTTCCGGACGCGATTCTTCATTGTGACGACATTATTTTGTCTGTTTCTTCATTTCAAGCAATTCTTTGCCGCGCTCCAGCAAAATCGGAGGATGTACGGAACAGGACTCCCTGCGCATGGACGGAATATGTTTCAGCATAACCACCGCAGCGCTGAGAATAACGCCAATCCCTACCGGACTGACCGGGTGAAATACCACTGTGTCAAAAATCAGGATAGCCATTGTGACGGCAACGCAATAAGCGTTCGTTTTCACAACACAAACCGTGGAAAAGAAAATAAACAACGCCGCCAAAAACCAACCGGAAGAAATTACCGGCAGAAGCGCAATGCAGACGCCGAACAACGCCGCAATTGCTTTCCCTCCACGAAATTTTGCCATTGGGGAAAAGGCATGGCCCAACACCGGCGCAGCAACGACCAACGCAAACAGCGCATCGCCCGAATCCAAGCGGCGAAGCGCAAAATGAACCGGAAAATATCCCTTTGCCAAATCCAGCGCCAAGCACAGCAGCCCTATTGCAACTCCTCCGTATTTCATCGCGTTAGCCGTACCGGGATTATGATCATCGCTGACACTGACAACATCAATTCCCTTCAGCAGCTTTGGCACGAGCCAGCTGAACAGAATGCCGCCGCAAAAATAACCGACAGCAATAAAGAAAACATATTCCAATTTC
>JAHZES010000130.1:3087-6037 GCA_019421725.1 Clostridiales bacterium
CCTTTGCTCAATAAGCGTTACGGTTTCACATGCTCCGTCAGCAGGTCGCAGATACGCTGCGCCGCATCGGCATGAAAATGCTCCCGCTGTGCGCGCAGCATGACCTCGCGCTTTTCCCGATCCTGCAGCAGCTCTACTGCCAGCTCGGCTTCCTGCTCTATATTTTCCCCGACAACAGACATTCCTCTGGAAGAAAAAAACTCGGCGTTCTTAGTTTCGCAGCCCGGGATCGGGGCTGTATGAACCAATGGAATGTTTTTTGCAGCGGCTTCCGACGTAGTTAACCCGCCCGGTTTGGTAAACAAAACATCAGCGGCATCCATATACTGCGCAACCTGCTGAGTAAATGGAAGAGGCAATACATTTGATTTTTGCGCAAACTGCTGCCGCAGCTCGTGCAGCAGCGACTCGTTTTTTCCACACAGGATCACGATCTGCGCACGATCTTCAACACGGTGCAGGATCTGTTCGGTCAAATCGCCGGCATGCCCAAAACCCATGCTGCCGGACATAATCAGATACATCGGCAACGTTTCAGGCAACCCCAATATACGGCGAGCCTCCTCCTTTGTCTGGCGATGCTCCTGAAACGCCGCGCCGACCGGAATACCGAAGCTGTACATATTTTCTCCCGGAACCCCGCGGCGAAGGAACTCTTCCTTCAGATCCTCATGCGGAATCACCAGTGCGTCGCACTCGGTTTCCTCCACAAATGGAATACAGGTATAATCCGTTGCAACAAATACGGAATAAAACGGCGCCTTTTTGCGTCTGCGAAGGCTTGTCAGAGCCTCTGCAGAAAACAGGTGCGTTGTCACCACTGCATTAAAACCGTTCTGTGTAATATAATCATACAGCTTTTGACGGTACAGTCGGTTGGCAAAATAAACCGGGGATTTCAGCCGGGGATTACTGATTGCTCCGCCGGCACGATAAAGCCGGTAAAAAAACTGCGGCGCATGCGTTGCAACGCCCATATAAGTCGCGCACACACGTCTGGAAATCTTTTCACTGGCAAAGCGAAGGCCTTCCTCCATGGAACATTCGATTCCACGGCGTTCCAGCTCCTCCCGAACCGCGGCAGCCGCCGCATTATGACCTCCTCCGGTCGCGCTTGACAAAATCAATACCTTCAAACGGTGCCCTCCTTTCCTCCCTGCAAAACACTGCTTTCCGCCGTAAAGGCTGCTTGCCTGATGCAACAGCATGGCATGTTGGACAATCTCCTGCTACTTGTGATATTTTCCCCCGCTGCTGATTTGAAATGCACGGTAAATTTGCTCACAGACCATGACGCGGGCCAGCTGGTGCGGAAACGTCATCGGCGACATGGATATCCGCTTGTCACACCGCTGCTTAACCTCTTTGGAAAGCCCCCAGGAACCGCCTATGAGAAAAGCGATGCTGCTCACGCCGCTCACCATAGCGGAATCCATACTGGCCGCGAGCGCCTCAGAGGAAAGCTCCCGTCCCTCAATACACAGCGCGACCGTTCGGCATCCCGCCGGAACGCGTTCCAGCAGACGCCGTCCCTCTGCCTGCAATGCGGTATCGATTTGCGCCCTTGAAGCGTTTTCCGGCACACGGGATTCCTCTACTTCGTTGATCTCAAAACGGCAAAACGCGGAAAGTCTCTTGGAATATTCCGCACACGCCTCCCGCCAATAGCTTTCTTTCAACTTTCCAACGCAGAGAATCCGAACTGAAAGCACGGCTATCGCCTCCTACTGCTTAAAAAATCGAAATATGTCCTGTGGTATTTTCTCTTGGCGCTACCGTAAGTACATAATCAAAATTTTCCCGCATTCCGTTTTGCTTCAGCTCCGCGCGGGAGGTTTCCAGCGCAAGCTCCGGCAGATTATTCTCCCGGCTTAAATGCGCCAGGACAAACCGCGTGGAGCCCTTTCGGATCAGCTGGGGCAAAATTTCCGCACAGCTTTCATTGGAAAGATGACCGATGTCGGAAAGAATCCGCCGCTTAAGCGGATACGGATAGCTGCCGTTCTGCAGCATCCGTACATCATGATTGGATTCTATCACCACCAGGTCGCACCCGGAGACGGCATCCGTCACCTCTTTACTCAAATACCCGAGATCGGTGGAAAGCACTGCAGTCCTTCCATCCGGAAAGCTCATCACATACCCATACCCTTCACGGCAGTCATGCGAGGTATGAAACGGCCTGACCTGAATACCTGCGGCCTGCGTCCCTGCGGCTCCCAACACCTTCAGCTCGGCGCCTTCCGGCACCAGCCCCTGTTCCAGAATTGCACTACAGGTTCCCTCCGATGCATAGACGGGAACCCTGTATTTTTTTAAAAACACTCTCAGCCCGCGCACATGGTCGATATGCTCATGTGTAATAAAAATGCCGCCCAGATTTTCCGGCGCAATCCCCACGCTTTGCAGCGCGGCAGCTGTTTTTTTTGCGCTCATTCCAACATCGATCAAAATCCCGCCGTCACCGCTGCCAAAATACATCGAATTGCCGCTGCTGCCGCTGAAAAGTGGAAAAAACCTTGCCATTACTTTTGTGTCACGCCTTTCGTGGTTCCCGAATATTCGCCTTTACCGGTGTGTTCCTAGGAAGAAAAGCGCTACCGTACCCGGCCCGGAATGTGCTCCGATCACAGGATCAATATAATTGATCACGATATCCTTCACCTTCACACGGCGCCGGACCTCTTGCGCCAAAAAGGCAGCATCCTCTTCACAGTCCCCATGCCCGATAAAAACAACCTGCTTTTCCGGCTCGGTTATCGTCTGCTCCATGTGATCCACCAGCGCAATCAGCGATTTTTTGCGGCCGCGCGCTTTTTCCATGTTGATCAGACGTCCCTCGTCATCCACATGCAGCACCGGCTTGATGCCCAGCGCCGTACCGACGATCGCCGTTGCGGCGGAAACACGGCCGCCCCGTTTCAGAAAATGCAGATCCTCCACTGTAAAC
>JAHZES010000131.1 GCA_019421725.1 Clostridiales bacterium
TCCGCCACCGTTCAGGATATTATGCAAAGCCATCTCCGCCAATACGGCACGTTAGAAAACCTGCCCGAAACCATGGCGATCCACCTGAACGATACCCATCCGGTGCTTGCCATTCCGGAAATGATGCGTATTTTGCTGGACGAATGCGGTTACTCATGGGACCACGCCTGGGACATCGTAACCCGCACCGTGGCCTACACCAACCATACTGTCATGGCGGAAGCGCTCGAATGCTGGTCGGTGGAGCTGTTCGGCAAAAAGCTGCCCCGCATTTTAGAAATCGTCTGTGAGATCAACAAACGTTTCTGCCGTCAGGTGGAATCCATCACGGGCGGCAATCAGGAGATCGTTTCGCGGATGTCCATTATTCGCGACGGCATTGTCAAAATGGCTAATCTGGCCGTTGCCGCGTGCCATTCGGTAAACGGTGTTTCCAAGCTGCACAGCGAGATCCTGAAGGAAACGGTGTTTCATGATTTTTACACCGTTATGCCGTATAAATTCAAAAACGTGACCAACGGCATTGCACACCGCCGTTGGCTTTGCCAGTCCAACCCCGGGCTGACCGAGTTTTTGACCAATGCGATCGGCGAAGGCTTCATCACCGATGCTTCCGAACTGAAGAAGCTCACTGCGCTGGCCGACGACGCCTCTGCACTGGATGCGCTGGAAAAAATCAAGCATGAAAACAAGCAGCGCATGGCAAAATATATTCTGAAGCAAAACGGCCTTACCGTTGACCCAAACTCCATTTTTGACGTGCAGGTCAAACGGCTGCACGAATATAAACGCCAGCTGCTGAACGCTTTGAATATTCTTGCAACTTATCAGCGACTGCGTGAAAACCCCAATATGGATTTTGTACCGCGAACCTATATTTTCGGCGCCAAGGCTGCCCCCGGCTATTATTTTGCCAAGGAGATCATCCGTTTTATCGTTCTGCTGGGCAATATGATCAACAGCGACGCTTCTATCGGCGGAAAAATGAAAGTGGTTTACCTGGAAGACTACCGCGTCACCGTTGCCGAACAGCTGATGCCTGCGGCAGACGTCAGCGAACAGATTTCACTGGCGGGAACCGAGGCTTCCGGCACCGGCAACATGAAGCTGATGATCAACGGCGCGCTGACTGTCGGCACATTGGACGGCGCCAATGTTGAGATCTGCAGCGCGGTCGGCCGCAGCAATATGTTCCTGTTCGGCATGAATGCCGCCGAGGTCGATAATCTGAGGCGCTCCGGCTACCGCCCGCGCAGCTATTACGACAACAACCAGACCATCCGAGCCGCTGTCGATCAGATTTACCACGGTATTGGCGGAGTAAACCTTTCCTCCATCGGGGATTCTCTGCTTTGCCGCGACCCTTATATGGTTCTGGCCGATTTTGCCGATTATGCGGCCACACAGTCCCGTCTTTCACAGGCCTACGCCGACCGCAGCGCCTGGAACCGCATGTCGCTGGTCAATATTGCAAACGCAGGCATCTTCTCCGCCGACCGGGCGATCCGCGACTACGCTTCGACCATCTGGGGCGCTTCCCCGGTGAAATAAACGGCGCGTTCCATTCAAATCCGCATTCACTTTCTCCATTTTGGGGGTACAAGGATCATGAATCTGTTTTCTTCCCGGGACGAGGCCTTTCGTTTCCCCACGGGGGCGCTTTCCGCCGGCAGCAACCTTCATCTGCGCATCTGCCTGCCGCGTTCGCTGAGCTGCAGCGCCGCCACGTTTCTGCTTTGTTCCGATGACGGCGGGCAGGACTATTCCATGTTCTGGTGCGGCATGGAGGGGGACGACCACGAGTGGTGGGAATGCGATTGCGTCCCGGTCTCCGCCGGGATCTACAGGTACTCGTTCCGCATCTCCACCCGGTACGGAACACGGCAGATCGGCCGCGGCAGCTTGGGCTGCGGCGTGCTGGACAGTGAGCTGCCGTTTCAGCTGACTGTTTACGAACCGGATTTTCAAACGCCGGAGTGGCTTGCCGGCGGCATCATGTATCAAATTTTCCCTGACCGTTTTTTTGCGTCCGCCATCGATAAAAAAAATGTTCCCGACGGGCGAACTCTCCGCACCGACTGGGGCGCAACGCCGGAATGGCTCCCCAACCGTGAAAACAAGATCACCAATTCCGACTATTTCGGCGGCGATTTGCCCGGTATTACACAAAAGCTGGACTATCTGCAGTCGCTCGGCGTTACGTGTCTGTACTGCAATCCCATCTTCAGCGCGCACTCCAACCATCGATACGATACGGCCGACTATGAAATCATCGATCCGCTGCTCGGCACGGAGGCCGATTTTGCCGAACTCTGCCGGGAAAGCCGCAAACGCGGCATTCGAATCCTGCTCGACGGCGTATTTAACCACACCGGCAGCGACAGCCGCTACTTTAACCGCGAGGGACATTACGGCCCGGGCGGCGCTTACCGCGACAAAGCCTCGCCTTTTTACGAATGGTACCGCTTCACTCGCTGGCCGGAGCTTTACGATTCCTGGTGGGGATTCGAAACCCTGCCCGCCATTCGGCACGACTCCGACAGCTTTCATCGTTATATTGCGGGCGAAAACGGGATCATTCAAAAATGGATGGCGCTTGGCGCGTCCGGTTGGCGGCTTGATGTTGTGGATGAGCTTCCGGATTCCCTGATCGACGCATTGCGCCAACGGGTAAAACAGCTTGATCCGAACGGGATCCTCCTTGGCGAGGTGTGGGAGGACGCTTCCAACAAGGAAAGCTACGGTCAGCGCCGCCGTTACCTGCTCGGCCGTCAGCTGGACAGCGTAATGAACTACCCGTTCCGCAGCGCCGTTTTAAATTTTCTCTGCGGCGGTGACGGCGCCGCTCTGATCGAAGCCGTTTGCACGGTTCTGGAAAATTATCCTCCGCAGGTCGTTCGTCTGCTGATGAACCACATCGGCACTCACGACACGGAACGCGCGCTAACAGCTCTTGCCGGAGAGCCCTGCCGGGGGCGCGACCGCGCATGGCAGGCCGCCCAACGGCTTTCTTCGGAACAGTACACGCATGGGGTCCGGCTGATGAAGCTGGCTTCGGCCATTCAGTTCCTCCTTCCTGGCGTTCCGTGCATTTATTACGGCGACGAAGTCGGGATGCAGGGCTATGCCGACCCGTTCAACCGCGGCTGCTTTCCGTGGGGAAACGAAAACCACGAGCTGCTCGGGTGGTACCGGCAGCTTGGCTCCATCCGAAGAGAAAGCGCCTGTCTGGCCGAGGGAGACTTTATTCCGCTCGAATCCCGCGGCGGGCTGGTCTCCTTTGTGCGCGCGGGCAACGGCAGCGCTCTTCTGCTCGCGTGCAACCGCAGCGGAACGGAGGAACCTCTGCCGCTGCCGGAAGAATGGCATTCTGCCCGGGTGCTTTGCGGCGAGTCCCCCGAAAACGGGCGTCTTCTTCTGCCGCCGGAAAGCGTAACGATCCTCCGTATTTGATGTTTACTGAAAATAACCCCCGCCTATGAAGCCGTCCTCCCTGTGGACCGCCGCACAAGCGGGAGCATAAGCAGCTGACAACCACAGCAGTTCAGACCAAACTGCTGTGGTTGTTCTTGTATTCTTCCCGGCCATGTGATACCATGTAACCAAACAGGTCTGTCAATCGTTTTTTATAGAGGAGAGCGTCGCCATGCAAATCAGTCAGTTCTTTTTAAACGGAGACATGAAAGGCGCCATTGCATACATGCGCAATCACGAGGAATTCAAAGATATTCTTCCCGCGTATGTCGCGATTTTTGAAAATTGTGAATACCGCACATTTGAAATACCGGACATCCTCAACGATATCCTGCGTTTGTATCAGATTTATTTCTGTGATGCCTTTTATTGCGGGTTGCCGGAGACAGAGGCCACAGACAAGCTGCTGACACAACTGAAAGTGCTCCTTGGTATGCCGGATGCAGAGGAAGAGCTTCTGGTCGAGAGGCTCCAATCGATTTTTGAACAGAACGGCTACCATGCGCTTTTCGGAAAAACCCAAGGGTATTACGGCCCCTATATCTGGCGGGATACCGTTCCGACTGTCTACCGTGTCGAGCTGCCGGGCGGAACGGCGGAATATACCGTCAACATTCTCAAAGGCTTCGTATTTCGAAGCTGGATGGATTATCTGACCTTCGGAAAGCACGGTACGGGCGGCTGGGCCTCGCCCGACGGCACGATCAACTGTATTGAACAGGCGTATGATTTTGAAAGCGAGCGGTTTCTTGTTTCTCTGTTGAAGCACGAAGCACAGCATGCCACAGATATGAAACAATTCCCGGGAATCACCCCCGCGGAGCTGGAATACCGGGCAAAACTTGTGGAGCTGCATTACTCCGGCGATCTGGGATTGCTGCAAAAGTTCTTATCGGAAGCGGATGAAAACCGGGCAAGTGACAGCCATGCGGTAGCTTCGGCGAGGATCAAACTCGGGTTTGCAGATACGGATCAAACGAATCTCCCCCTCATCCAGACACGGGCGCTGGAACTGCTTCATGCACACACGAAAGAAATGGAAGAAAAATACGGGAAGCAAACAACAGTAGCCAACGATTGACTGCCGCATATTTCAGTTTGTCAAACAGATCGGAGCGCACTTCTATATACCGTTCGGCGTAGTGATTTTGCGCCGCACAAAAGCCTCCCTCTGACGAGGGAGCCTTGGGGATCGCGTCCTCAACTCATAACATGAAAATCCGACCTATGATCGTAACCATAGGTCGGATTAACTGTCTTACGAACTCCCGCTGAACGGGGGCTTTTTTTGTTTCGGGAAGCGTATCCGGTCGTTCCTGCTTCAAGCGACCTGCTTCGATCTTATAAGAATCATGAGATGATAGTTGTCAGGATATACACCCATACATTTATCCAGCTGGCACTATCCATGTACATCCACCAGATTCGCCTTTGTGAACCATGCTTCCATCTTTTGAATCTTTCACATCCCCCGCAAATGACATGTGGTACTGATAACACCGCTGCGCCCGTGCATAGTTGCATACGTATTACACGGTTGTCCCATTGTAATATTAAAGATTGTCATGGTACCAGAAAAAAAATACGTGCTTGGAAAAGGAAATTCGACCATATTCCAATATACCGCATTTCGTGTAACTGTAAAAACGATGTACGAGGACATGACAGGTAAGTTTGCTGCATATGATTGTATACTTTTATCGTCCGTCGGCAGTATATATTTATATTCATATAAAATTTCATCATTATTTATTGATTCACTAATAACCAATTGAGAAGCAGGCTGCGACGTAGTCTCAGCATATGCGGCAGGTGTTGTGCTAATACATCACAATAATAACATTGATACGAAAATAGAAAAATATTTTTTCAATTTGACTACCCATTTTCTACTATTTATTATATAATTATTATATAATTAAATTTATTGGATGTCAATATTTTCTTCGAAAGGAAGTTATCAATGTCTGACAGAAACAAAATGGATTGTACCTCTATTTCTTTTGAGCCAACAACAAATGATACTCTACAACGGGATCAGGAAAACATCCGTCAATTTTTCAATTTATCAATAGATGAATTGGCTGTTCTCTTCGGAACGCCATCCGAGTCGCTGTCAATTGACAATCTGAAAAAACTTTCTGGAACAGCACGTGCATCCATTGATATGCAAACTGCTCTTTTGAATGCTGCTGCCTGTTCACCTGATGAAAGAGTTCAGGCTATCTTAAGCGGTCTGAAAGCAGATTTGTGCTTAACAAAGTGTATCTGCGCAAAAATCTGCCGCATCGAAACCGAAGTTCTGGAAAACTTTTTAACGACCGGATCCGCCTCCGACAGCGATAAATATAAAATATGTATCGGCTGTTTCATCTTACGCTCATTATGGGATCTTCGTGTTAAAGAAAATCCGGAAAATCTGTAAAGCAGCTCAGAAGCATCACTGCGGGCGATAGGGATTTTCCGGTTCCTGCTGCGGCGGCGGTACCGGCTGCTGCGGAACGGGCCGCTGCACCGATG
>JAHZES010000132.1 GCA_019421725.1 Clostridiales bacterium
GCCACCTTGCCAAGGTGGAGGTAGCGAGTTCGAGCCTCGTCATCCGCTCCAAAATGAAACAAAAGCGCTTACAAAAAAGCGCTTTTTGTTTCCAAACTTATGGCGCCATAGCCAAGTGGTAAGGCAGAGGTCTGCAAAACCTTCACCCCCAGTTCAAGTCTGGGTGGCGCCTCCAAATGTAAATCTCCAAAATTGCATGGAAATGCAGCTTTGGAGATTTTTTCGTTTTGTGGCCACACTTCAAGCTGCAAGGAGGCTTTTTGTATACACATTAGTGAAAGGCGGCAGTGTTTTTGGCGTCCTATTATGCCTGTACATGATAAGTGCAATGAAACGGAGATGATTTTATGGAGTTTAAGGCGAAATTGAATCTCAAATTTTATATTACGGCGGTTGTATTGTTAAGCGTCGTTTTATTGGGGTGGTATGGCGTATATTTTCTGAATGCAAATGAAATTCTCATGGAAGACAATTCGCCAATGGACTGCCAGATGAAGCTGTTCCTTTCGGCTGCAATCGGCCTTGTTGTGTTGTCGTGGACGATATCTCTTTTTACTTTAGTAAGACAGATACTGCTTGGTCAGGCTTTTTCAGTTGATGAAGAAGGCATTCATTCTACGGCGACCGCAGTTATGATATTGGCGTTCATTCTGGTGATTCCGGTAAAAAGGATCCCTTTTTCTGCAATAGAAAGAACTTCGGATGAGAATGGAGTTTTTACCGTATATATTGATAGATCAAAAATCGATGTTATTCCGTTTTTTCGGGGGCTTGTCAGGAAAAGATATTCTTTCTTTTCGGGGTTCACCAAAGAAGATCAGAAAAGCATCAAAGAAGAATTGGGCAGATTTATGGCATAGTGTTTAAATTACAGAAAAAGCGGCTCCTGTGGGGAGATAAACAGCCAATGGCAGAGAAGCACTTCTGCAGGTGCTGCTTGCCGTTTGATCTTTTTAGACGCTGCATTTGACCCGGAATGAAAAATACATGAAAGAGGGCGACCGAATGAAAACCATTGCGATTGCTGCCGTAACGGCAGGAGGAAAAACAAGGCTTGTGAACGAATTGAAAAAGCAGCTTCCCAATGTAAAATCTCTTCATTTTGATGATTATTCTTTTGAAGGCGAAGTGGACGACTTCTCCGCGTGGGTAAAGCAGGGGGCAGATTATAATGTGTGGGATTTAAGCCCGCTGATAAAAGATATTATTCGAATAAAGAAAGAATCGGACTGTGAATATTTGATCTTGGATTACCCTTTTGCATACTGTCATAAGGTCTTATGCGAGCATATTGATTGCGCGATTTTTATAGATACTCCGTTAGATATCGCAATGGCGAGAAGAATTTTACGGGATATGAAGGATGCTAACGGTGAGGAAATTAGACAAGATTTAGAGTGTTATCTCAAGTATGCCAGAATCGCTTACCTTCAAATGATAAAAGATATTTTACCATCGTCAGATTACGTAATAGACGGTACAAAAGAACTATCGGAAAAAACGGATGAGGTCAGAAAGATCATTTTATCTCTTTAAAGCGAGTCCATTGCCGGTGAGGAAATTGCAAAACAGAAAGAAAAGAGGACAGGCGTTATGCCTGTCCTCTTTGGCTGTCGCGAAGGGCCGAAGCGTTTTCCAATTGAGAAAAATACGGGACGGTCTTTTGCACCTGGCGAAGAAGGCCCTGCCGGAAAGAGAGGAGCAAGGCTTTATTTCGCTGCAAGCAGCGATGTATTTCGAATGCATTCTTCGATTGATTCACGGTCCGGCATGGCAGGAATGGCGCCCTTACGTGTTGTGGTCAGGCTGCCTGAAGCATTTGCAAACTGAACCGCAGAGATCCATTCTGTGCGGGACAGCTGGGCAAGCTGACGCGCGGATTTTTCGCGCAGACGCCAGAGCAGCGCGCCTAAAAATGCGTCTCCGGCGCCGGTCGTATCGACTGTTTTCACGTTATAAGTTGGCAGTAGGTCGGACTGATGTGCCGTGTAATAAAATGCGCCTCCCGCGCCAAGCGTGACCAGAACCGCCGCCGGACCCATTGCGGCAAGCTCCTCTGCGCCTTCTGCCAGATCGCTTTTTCCCGTCAGAAGCCGAAGCTCTTCCTCGGATACCTTCAGCACATCCGAAAGGCCGATCGCCGCCTTCATTTCTGCGACCGCATACGCTTCGCTATCCCAAAGCAAGGGACGGTAGTTTGGATCGTAGCTGATGAGCGCACCGGCCGCCCTGGCGGCTGCCGCAGCATTCAGGGTAGCGGAACGGCAAGGCTCGGCAGTCAGCGATACGCTGCCAAAGTGGAATATGCGGCAGTCCGAGATCAATTTGCCTGAGACCTCTTCCGTCCGGAGCATAATGTCCGCTCCGGGGTCGCGGTAAAAGCTGAAGCTGCGGTCTCCGTGTTCGTCCAGCTGCACAAAGGCGAGCGTCGTGGGTACTTCGGGATCCTGAAGAACACCGCTGGTATCGATTCCGGCGGAAGCCATATTGGAGATCAGGAACTGCCCGAACGCGTCCCTTCCAACCTTTCCGATGAACGAGCTCTTTCCGCCCAGCTTTGAAAACATCGCCAGAACGTTGGCCGGAGCGCCTCCCGGGTTACAGCTGAATAAAGGCATCCCCAATTCGTTTTTTCCGGCAGGTACAAAATCGATCAGGCTTTCCCCTAAGGCAACGATATCATAT
Organism: Clostridiales bacterium; assembly: GCA_019421725.1. Classification (GTDB taxonomy): domain Bacteria; phylum Bacillota; class Clostridia; order Oscillospirales; family Acutalibacteraceae; genus CAKXIK01. The sequence goes on from JAHZES010000132.1 coordinate 2,686, forward strand.
GTTTTTTGCATTTTCTAATTCTCCTTTGCGGCGCTCACCGCATCTGGCTAAACTCAATTTTTTCACCGTTAGGGCCGAGTATGGTGAAAAAGCGGACGCCCCTTTCCCAGAACGGTAAAAACTGTACCGCCTGATCCAGTAATTCGTAACCGCCTGCCTGAATGACGCGAAATGTTTCGTCGATATCGGAGACATCCAGCGCAACATGGTCAATGGCCCCCGGCCTGCCTGCAGGCGCATCTGATTCGTAGGTCTCGATCGTAAGGTTTTTCAGCTGCAAAAAGGCGACCTTCTTTCCGTTTGCAGGATCCTCGGTGCGCAGTGCAACAGAGAAACCGAGGCTTTTGTAAAAGCGGATCGTTTTTTCAAAGTCTCCGGTTGGCAAACCGATGTGCTGAATCCCGGTTACAAATTTGCTTGCATCCATCATTGTAATGCTCTCCTTGCTTTTTCTGAGAATTATTCTTCGCTTGCATCCACGTCGATCAGCACCTTCATGGTGCTTTCGCGGTTTGCGTCAATGTATCGGTAGGCGGACAGATAATCGCGGAATGCAAAGTGCTTTGTCATCAGCGGCTTAAGCTGAATTTTTCCTTCCTGTACAAAGCGAATTGCGTCCAGATAGTCTTCATGACGGTACATCATCGAGGTGTCCAGATCCAGTTCATGATCATTGAGTACCGCCAGATCAACGGTCGCCATGCCTGCAAATACCGCAACCAGCACCAGCTTGCTGCCTTTGCGTGCGTACCTGATCGCCTGCCCTATGGTGGTGTTGTTGCCGGCGCAATCATAGATTACGTCTGCCTTGTCGGGACCAAAGCAATCTATCATTGCCTCTCCAAAATCGGCATTTCCGGTGTTGACGGTATAGTCGACGCCGCAGGCTTTGGCAATTGCAAGGCGGGTGTCCGAAATATCGGTGATCATCACCATGGCCGCGCCAAGTGCTTTGCAGCTTTGTGCAAGCAAGATCCCGATCGGTCCGCAGCCCAGGATCGCAACCTTGGAGCCCTTAAGCTCTGAAAAGCGCTTTGCGGCATGCATGGTGACTGCCAACGGTTCGATCATAGCGCCTTCGTTATAGGTCATCTCGTCCGGTAGCGGCGTGACCTTGGATGCCGGGACCGCAAAAAATTCGCTTGCAGTTCCTGTAGTTTGAAAGCCCATGACCTTTAAGCTTTCACACAGATTATATTTCCCGTGGCGGCAGGGGTAACATTCGCCGCAGACGACCTGTGGTTCGATCGTTACCTTTTGTCCGATATGCAGACCGGATACGCCGTCGCCTATCGCCTCGATCCGACCGGATACCTCGTGTCCCTGTGTAACAGGGTATTTTGTAAATGGGTGCTTGCCGTGATAAACGTGAATATCGCTGCCGCAAACGCCGATCTTCATAATTTTGATCAGGACCTCACCGGCTCTTGGAGCCGGCATTTCAACCTCGCGAAAAATAATTTCGCCGGGGGCTGTCATAACCTGTTGTAGCAATGTAAAACACTCCCTTGATTAATTGATACTTTATTAAACAGTTTAATAAAGTATCTCTATCTTGCCTGATTTTTTTCCGTTTGTCAAGAGAGAACGCTGCAAAAGCGAAATTATTTTGTTTCTGATGCAGGAAAACGGCGGCAGACGCTTTTTGCAGGTCCTGTTTTTACGGCGGAGGCCGGGTACGGAGAACTCTGTTATATGCTCTCAAGATATGCGTCTATTGGACGCAGCGCGGCGCCATATGCGCTTGCCAACTGTTGATATTTTCCGCAAAACAGGTAATCTCCCGGATGCCCGAAAGGATCCAGCCTTTGCACCTGCGTGCGGAGAGAATCCAGATAGGGCGTCAGGTATCCTCCAACATAACCGCCTAAAATAATTTTTCCGTCAAATATCATGCGTAAATTGATGACCGCATAGGAAAGCCAATGCAGATACTCCTGCCATACGGCCATGAATTCCGGTTTTTTGCAGTTTACTCCGTCGAAGAACCGCTCCAGATTTCCGTCGGCCTTCCCGCTTAAGCGCAGCGCAGAGCAATAGGCATCCACACAGCCTTTCTGACCGCAATAACAGAGTCTTCCTTCGGGCTTCAGGCGCATATGCCCGAACTCTCCGCCGCGCTCTTCGTTTCCCGGCAAAAGAATTCCGTTCTGGTAAATCGCGCCGCCAACGCTGTTGCTGAGAGAAAGGTAAACTACGGTTCCTTCCGCCGGAAGGTCACGCAATTCTGCATAGCCTGCCGCGTTGGCGTCGTTTTCAAAGCTGCACTGCCACGGCAGGTTTTCCTGAAAAACGGCGCAGTCGAGGTGCGCTAATCCCAATACATGCGAATCCGTGATCGCCTTTTTTTCGCGGTCAAGAATGCCTGGAATAGAAATGCCGGCATACCGAATGCGCTCGCAGCGGATACCGCTTTGCTGCGTAAAACGCTCGACGGCGCTGCCCAGCTGGCGGTAATAATCGCTATGGTTGCAATAAATGCAGTTTTTTCTGGATTCACAAATGAGATCGCCGCCGAGGTCGACCAGTACCATGCCGATGTGATTGCGCGTGATCTCGATGCCGACGCTGTAAACAGCATCGGTATTTGCCGCAACAATACCGGCCTTTCGCCCGCCGGTCGATTCATACTGGCCGGCGTCACGCACAAATCCCATCTGCATCAGTTCGTTGACATTTTGCAAAACCGTTGGGGCGCTGATCCCCAGCCCCTGTGCAATTTCCTGGCGGGAAATCGCATGATGCGACAGAATATAGCGAAGGACCTTGCGCCGGTTGTTTCGTTTAATTTGCAGGGTAGAATTAAGTTCCTTTTTCATTCAGCCACCTGTTACCGTTGTTTTCTGTGTGTCTCAAAGCATCACAGTAATCTTTTGTGTTTATTATATTTCAGAACCGGGAGGGAATCAAGTAGCTGCAGTGTGCCGCAAATACGGTTAGGCATGGGGTCTGCTGCTGAGCGGGCGAAAAAAACACCGTATCGGAAGAAAAAAAGACCCAATCTCGTCATATTTCACAAAATACCATGCATATTATCGTGATGCAGGGTATTTTTTTTATTTTATTCAAAAAAATGATTGAAATGCGGCAGCATAGCAGCTATAATTTATCTAACATACGATTGCAATTTTAAATAAAATTACAATCTGCGTGCACAGCGTAAATTTAAACGGATTTTTTCCGTCTGCGCTGTGTAATATGAAGCCTCGCAAACCGT
>JAHZES010000133.1:0-2310 GCA_019421725.1 Clostridiales bacterium
TTTCTTTGACTTCGGTACTGCAACACACTCTTTAACCTTTACTGCACGGAAATCAGACTTACTGAATGTATCGAAATCTACCATTTCCGTGAAGATTGGCTCAATCTTAACCTTAGAAAAATCAATCTTTTCAGCGACCTTTTCTGCAGCTGCAGGAGCTGCTTCGGAAGTCTTATTTGTCTTCTTGTCAGCGTCCAATGACTTCATCGTCGGGAAGAAAAGTACGTCGCGGATCGCGGGAGAATCGGTCAGCAGCATAACCATGCGGTCGATTCCGAAGCCGATTCCGCCTGTGGGAGGCATCCCGAGCTCCAAAGCATAGAGAAAATCCTCGTCGGTGTGGTTGGCCTCTTCATCGCCCTGTGCAAGAAGCTCCTCCTGCGCGGCAAAACGCGCCCGCTGATCGATCGGGTCATTCAGTTCGGAATAAGCATTCGCCATTTCCCAACCGTTCATAAAGAACTCAAAGCGCTCTACATAATCGGGGTTTTCCGGTTTCTTTTTGGTCAGCGGCGAAATCTCGATCGGGTGATCCATTACAAACGTGGGCTGAATCAGCTTGTCTTCTACAAATTCCTCAAAGAACAGGTTGAGAATATCACCTTTCTTGTGGCGGGCCTCAAATGCGATGTTGTGTGCTTTGGCGGCGGACTGTGCTTCCTCGAGCGTATGGATCTTATTGAAGTCTACGCCGGAGTACTTTTTAACGGCGTCGACCATGGTGATGCGTTCAAAGGGCTTACCAAGATCCATTTCGATTCCGTTGTAAGTGATCGTAGTGGTGCCCAGCACCTGCTGCGCAACGAAGCGATAAAGATTTTCGGTCAGATCCATCATTCCGTGGTAATCGGTATAGGCCTGGTACAGTTCCATCAGTGTAAATTCCGGATTGTGGCGGGTATCAAGCCCTTCGTTGCGGAAGACGCGGCCAATCTCATACACACGCTCCATACCGCCAACGATCAGGCGCTTCAGGTAAAGCTCCAGCGAAATACGCAGCTTGACATCCTCATCCAGTGCATTGTAGTGTGTGGAAAAGGGTCTGGCAGCGGCGCCGCCTGCGTTGGAAACCAGCATCGGCGTTTCTACTTCCATAAAGCCCTGGCTGTCCAGATAGCGGCGAACGGTGCTGATGATTTTGGAACGTTTTACAAAGGTTTCCCGGACGTCCTGGTTCATGATCAGGTCGATATAACGCTGGCGATAGCGCATATCGGTATTCGTCAGGCCGTGGAACTTTTCCGGCAGCACCTGCAGGCTCTTGGAAAGCAGAATAACGGATTCTGCGTGAATCGAGATTTCGCCTGTTTTTGTTTTGAACACGGTACCGCGGACCCCGACGATATCGCCGATATCCATTTTCTTAAACGCCTTGTATTCCTCTTCGCCAATGCAGTCGCGTGCAATGTAGGATTGAATGCTGCCCTGCAGATCCTGAACATTGCAAAAGGAGGCCTTGCCCATAATGCGTTTGGACATCATGCGGCCGGCAATCGACACGGTTTTGCCGTCCAGCGCGGCAAAATCCTGTTTGATTTCGGCGCTGTGGTGTGTTACGTCATATTTCGTAATTTGAAACGGGTCGTTTCCCTCCTGCTGCAGGGCAGAAAGCTTTTCACGGCGAATGCGGAGGATCTCATTAAGCTCCTGTTCCGCCTGAAGGGATTCTGCAGCCTTGTTTTCACTCATTTTTCAACAATCCTTTCGTGCCGTACTGCGCGGCGTTGGTTTTGACAAAAAAGCGGGCGGGCAGTCATTTTTAAAAACCGCCGCCCGCCCTGATTACTGTGTAATTTCAATAACCCTGTAGGTGACGGCGCCACCCGGGGTCTCTACCTGAACCTCGTCGCCCGAATGCAGACCGAGCAGCGCACGGCCTACCGGGGATTCATCCGAAATTTTGTTCTCGACCGGATTCGCTTCCTTGGAGCCGACGATCTGGTAAGTTTCCTGCTCCTCAAATTCAGAATCGTAAACGACAACACGGGAGCCGATGTGGACAGTGTCGGCGGAAAGCTCGCTCGAATCGATCACCTGAGCGTTTTTGAGCATTTCTTCCAGCTCTAAAATGCGGGATTCTACGATAGCCTGTTCATTTTTTGCTTCATCATATTCGCTGTTTTCAGAAAGATCGCCAAACGAGAGCGCAACCTTAATTTTTTCGGAAACTTCTCTGCGTTTTACGCTTTTCAGTTCATCAAGCTCGCTTTCAAGCTTTTTTAATCCTTCTTCGGTCATCATGACCTGTTTTGCCATCGAAAACCATCCTTTCAGATCCGGTTTTGCACGGATATATCGCGCGGCGCTTAT
>JAHZES010000133.1:2320-4227 GCA_019421725.1 Clostridiales bacterium
GCGGCTTTTCATGCATAATAGATTAATTATAAGGATCAATTTTTATTATGTCAAGAGGAAAAAGACCGATGGGAGCAAAATCCGGCTGCGGAGAAGATTTTGCCGCAGAACACCATGCACGCTGGTTTTGGGCTTTTTCAAACGGTGCGTTTACCGCGGCAGCGGCTCAGCCGTAAACCCGATTGCGCAGTGCGTCAAATTCTTCCCTGGAGGCTCCGTTGAAAACATCGGCGGTAAGATCGGTGAGGATGCCGGAGTCGGCGGCGGAAAGGCGCTCCGGGTCATCTCCGCGGGTGGGAAGCGTGCCGAGAAGCCCCGTATGATCGGTCCCGCCTGTTGTATAAGGCCGATGCGCCCGCGCGAATGCTCTTGCAGCTTTTTCGTCGGCCTCGTCAATATCGGGGTGAGAGGCCTCGACGCCGTTCAGCCCGTTTTTCAGCAGATCGGCAAGGTGCTGTGTTTGCCGGTGAGGGTGAGCCAGTACGGCAACGCCGCCCGCGCCGCGGATCAAGGAGATCATGGTTTTGCTGTCAATCATTTTAGGCGCGGAAGCAGCCGCTGCGCTCTGAAATTTCGGAAAGAAGCTCCAATAATCGGCCTCGGTCGCTTCGCCAAAGGCCTTCATGGTGTCAAAAACCTGCTCGTTGCACAGCCACCCCACGTGGGGAAAACGATCCAAAACCTGCTGCCAGCCGATCTGGCGGATCAGGCCGCTTTTTTTACAGGCGTCAAAACGGGCTTTCGTGACCGCTGACGCGGCTTCTTCCATTTCTTTAGTATAGGCGCGGATATTTGGCTCGTCGGGATCAAAGTCATAAGCAAGAATGTGAAACGACGCACCAAAATCGAATGCATAGGTCTCCATGCCGGAAATGAATTCAAGGCCGAGCTCCTTTGCCGCCGAACGCATGAATTCCACGCCTCGGGCGGTTTCGTGGTCAGAAACGGCGACCGCGCCGTATCCTTTTTGCTTTGCCAGTTTGCACAGCTGCAGCGGCGTAAATATACCGTCCGAAAAAAAGGAATGCAGATGCAGGTTTGCGTAGCTCATAATACGTTCCTCCCGATTGTTCAATGTGAATGACGGTTGATTTATACCAGCTCGCGGTAGTTGCCCAAAAACGAAAAGCCGGGCAGCTCTTTGGAAAGAGAGCCAAGCAGGCGGCGGGTCGATTCGCTGTGTACGCTGCCGGTAAAATCCAGATAAAAGAGGTACTCAAAAGCTTTCCCCGCAATGGGACGGGACTCGATCTTGGTCAGGTTCAGTCCCATTGCGGCGAATCGAGCCAAAACGCGGTAAAGCGAGCCCGTGACATGCGGCAGGGAAAAGCAAAGGCTGATTTTGTCGCCGTTTTCAGGCAGGATCAGCCGCCGTGAAACGACTACAAACCGTGTACAGTTGGCGGTGCAGTCCTGAACAGCATGCTGTAGCACCACCAGGCCGGCATGCTCTGCGGCGGTTTCGGAGCAAAGTGCAGCGCAGTCCCTTTCCGGTTCTTCGGCAACATGCTGCGCTGCCACGGCAGTATTGGAGCAGGAAACCGACTGGTAGCCGTTTTCTTTCAAAAATTTTTCGCATTGTGCCAGTGCCTGCGGGTGGGAAACCACACGGCGGATCTCTTCTCTGGCGGTTCCGGGTTTTGCGGCAAGACAATGATTGACCGTCAGTTCTACTGCGCCCACAATATAATAGCGGTATTTCAAAATCAGATCATAAACCTCGCTGACGGCGCCGGCAGAAGAGTTTTCCACCGGAAGAACGCCAAAATCGGCGCGTCCTGATTCCAATGCATGGAAAACGTCTTCCCATTTTGCGAAAAATTCCGGTTGGCACCCCGGAAAGCAGCGCAAAGCCGCTTTGTGGGAATAAGCGTCTGCAATACCCTGACAGGCGATTCTGCCGGTTG
>JAHZES010000133.1:4237-5894 GCA_019421725.1 Clostridiales bacterium
GGAATCCAACAGCTGAGCAAGAGGATTTTCTGTTTGGAGCAGCTGGTGCTGCAGAGAGCGGCTGAGCTCCATCAGTGTAGAAAACAGAACCCGGGCCGAATCGCCCAATTCGCCGGCCTCGGAGGCACGGCGATTCAAAATCTCTTCTTCGCGCCCGGGGTTGAGGATCGGCAGTCCCTTTTCGGCTTTGATCTCCGCCACCTGCCGGGCACAGTTCATCCGCTGTTTGAACAGCGAAAGCAGCTGTGAATCAATTGCGTCTATTTCTTTTCGAACCTCAGAAAGCTCCATGTATTTATCGCCCTCGCGTGATTAAAGTAGTAGTGATTTATGTCCCTCTCCAAGGACGGCCTGCCGTGTGCGAAAGCATTTTATCCGGCTTTGGCAGTATGCCCTGCTTTGAAGCAGAAATTCTATATGGTTCAGCAACGGGACTGCAGCAGGTCGAGCAGGCCGATGCAGACGGCGGCCTCCACAACGGGAACGGCCCGTACGGCAACGCAGGCATCGTGCCGGCCGTGGACCACAAGCTCTTCTTCGGTTCGGCCGATCAACTCGACAGAGCGCTGCGGTCTTGCAATGCTCGGCGTCGGCTTGAATGCAGCGCGCACAATGACGGGCATGCCGCTGGTGATCCCGCCGAGGATTCCGCCGTGGCGGTTCGTCTCGGTGGAAAATCTGCCGTCCGGTTCCACGTGAAAGGGATCATTGTTTTCGCTGCCGCGCAGACCGGCTGCGGCAAAACCTGCGCCGAATTCCACCCCTTTGACGGCAGGAATACCAAACAGAATGGAGGCGAGCACGTTTTCCACACCGCCGAACATGGGATTGCCGATACCGGGGGCAAGGCCGACCGCAGCGCATTCCACAATGCCGCCGACGCTGTCGCCGTCCGTTCGGGCGCGTTCGATCTCGTCACGCATTCGCTGTTTAGCCTTTTCGTCCAGAGTGGGGAACGGACGGCAATTCAGCGAATTCAGCAGCTCTTCGTTCACGGCGACGGGATCGAACGGTTTTTCGATGACAGTTCCCGCAGAAAGAAGGTGAGCGCCAACCGTTACGCCGTGTGCGGCAAGAAGCTGACGGCAGACGGAGCCGGCAAATACAATGGGAGCGGTCAGCCGGCCGGAAAAGTGGCCGCCGCCGCGGATATCGTTCCAACCGCCGTAGCGGAAAAAGGCGGAGAAATCCGAATGGCCGGGGCGCGGAACCAGCGAAAGATTCACATAATCCTGCGAGCGGGTGTCGCTGTTTCGAATCAGTGCGGCAAGCGGTGCGCCGGTGGTACGGCCGTTGAGCAGTCCGGAAAGAATTTCCGGGGTATCTGTCTCCCGGCGGCGCGTGGCGGCGGGGTCGTTTCCCGGTGCACGGCGCGCCATCTGAAGCAGCACTGCGTCCAGATCGATTCGGGCTCCGGCAGGCAATCCATCCAGCACCACACCGATTCCGGCGCCGTGGCTTTCGCCGAAAACGGAAATTTTAATTTGGTTACCCCAGGTCGATGACATTGGCGCGTCCTCCTAATCTGTTATATTGTTCAAAAAAATCCGGAAAAGATTTTTTTATGCTGTTCGCGTCGGATACCGTGACAGGACCGGTACAGCCGAGCGCGGCAATTGCGGCAGCCATTACGATCCGGTGATCGTTTGCACCGGAG
>JAHZES010000134.1:0-3120 GCA_019421725.1 Clostridiales bacterium
AAGACTGTCTTATTTTCTTTCCCTAATGTGTAACACATCATTGACAAACCTACATATTTTTAATTTTTAGGGCAGATTCTTGTAGTACTGCAATACATCTTGGACAATAGAAGAAAAAAAGTATAAGAGACAGGGCCCCGTGTGTGAAAATTGAGTTACTGCACAACAACTTCCCGAAAGGAGACCCTATCCCTCATGAGCAGGAGTATCACACAAGACATGGCCTATCGGCAATCCCTAATGAAGTACGCAGAAAAATACGCGCCAGCCGCGCAAGCCGGAAATACAACAAGAGCCGGTTTTATTTCTGCACGACGCCGCAGGGGTCAGATCCCGTTTTGCTGCACCGGACGCTCTTCTTTTGCTCTCCGGTTCCAGAAAACAATTTTCTTTGGCGTGGCAGGCGGCATGATTCCAGAACGTACAGTCAACGGGATGATTGCCTGCAGCACCACGATCATCATGACCACCTCAATCGGCAGCATAATCGCATTTTTTACAATACTCTTCGCAAGATAATAGAGATAACCCTTGCCATAGAGCATCTGACTCCAAAGGCAGCCAAGTCCCACATTAATAAACACATTCACTATACTGCGGCAAAGAAAGATACGTACCACACTGATGCGCGCACGGTACAGAAAAAGCGCATACACAAGCGCTCCGAGCATTTCACTGATCGTGTAGCCGATAAAGAAAGCGCCATCCGGATGACAGAGATAGCCGAGAACATCACTGACAAACCCCGACATCACCCCCAAAATCGGCCCGCAAATCATTGAACCGCCGGACGCGACCAGAAAGCTGAACATAATGTTCAGATTATCGGCAACGGGAACGCGCACTGTGCTGATCGCGACACGGAGCGCGACAAAAAGCGCAGCCAAGACCAAGGACGGCAAATGGTGCAGCTGCTTCTGCGCGGCTTTCCAGTATCCACCGGAAAAAGGGGAACGATACAATACATTTTCAATCTGCATAAAAAAGCTCCTTTCATGCAACGGCGCACAGCAGGCGCCGGCGGATAATTCCACCCTGGGGCTACACAAAAGAAGCGTATTTCCTGTATGTAGCAGCGGGATGCGATTTTTGCACCGCAAGATCTCTCTTTTCGTTCACCCGACAACTCCCCGTTCGAATGACACTTAACGCGCAAAAATCTACTCTGACTCTATTTATAACGGCCGCGGTGTTTCCGTAAAATAACCGCAATACTATTTTAGCAAGTTTTTAAAAAAAATCAAGTGGTATGACAGCTCAATGCTCTTCTCCATGGCTCGGCAGGCTGAGCCGCCTGACCCGCATGGACCGCTTGGAAAGAGAAGTGATCGGCGTCGATTCCTGCTTGCGGTGCTTTTTTCGTGGCGCTTCTTCTGCGGCCTCGTCGGGCAAATGTATCTCCGGCATCAGTTCATCCGAAATTACCTGCAGCATCTCGGAAAATTTTCTCAGCTCCCGCGGTTTGAACCGTTTCGCCATGCGTTCGGCAACGGTATGCAGATACTGATTGTTGCCGGCATAACACTCGTGATACTTGTCTGTCGCAATCAGATGATATTCCCGTCTATCGCGCTGAGAGCGGCGTTTTTCCACATATCCCTTGCGGATCAGGCTGTTAACCTTATAAGCCGCATTGGAAGGCGAAATTCGGGTAAAAGTGGCAAACTCATTGATCGTGGGGCGGCCAAGCGCATCGATGGTCTCCATACAAAAGGCTTCCACCGTCGTCAGGCTTTCTTCGCGGTCTTCCAGTCTGGTAAAAATATGCTGATAAAATTCCAATTTAAATTTTGTATAAACACGCAAAAACACATTTTCCAGCATACCAAATCCCTCGCTTTTTCTTCCTTAACAGTATACCTGTTTCCCTCTGCAACGTCAATCCCGTTTTAAAATCGACGCCTCCTGCCGGAGAAAACAAGGACTTGACCCGTGCAGAAAAGCAAAACCGTTTTACTTTACCGTCTGAATTCTTGTAAATTTTATTCGGCTGCTGTATGATATGTAGAACAGTGAAACAAAAAACAGGGAGGCTCCCGGATTATGAACAAAATCAGGCTTGTCAATGTTAAGCAAGGAACAAAATCCACCAGCCGCTTTTCCGCCGGCAACACTCTGCCGCTGATTCAGCGGCCGTTCGGCATGGCAGCGTTCGCGCCGCAGACAGAGCGCCGGGGCTGCTGGTTTTATGACCCGGAGTCGCACAGCATTGAAGGGATTCGGCTTACGCACCAGCCAAGCCCCTGGATTAACGATTACGGCACGTTTCTGATGACTCCGCAGAACGACGTTATTGCCGACAGCGCTGAAAACGCATGGAGCGGTTTTCGCCCCGCCGAAGCCGTTATGAGTCCTTCTCACCTTGATCTCCGGTTCCTCCGTTCCGGATGCCGGTTCGAACTGACCCCCACCGAACGCGGCGGAATCGCGCGCCTCACCTTTGACGCCGGCCGCGGCGCCTGCATTTCCTTTCTGCCTGTGATGGGAGAATACACTTACACGGTACACCGGAATGAAAATCTGGTGATTGGTGAAACCAACGGGCATTCCTATGACCTGGCCAAAGATTTTCACATGTATTTTGCCGTAAAGTTTGACGCAGGCGATATCGACTTTGCCAGGACTTCTGCAACCTGCAAAAACGGCACCGAGCACACCGGACTTCATGTGTTTTTGAATAAAAGCGCCGTCACCTTCCGCATCGGCATCTCCTACATTTCTGCAGAGCTGGCCGCCACTGCGGCGGAACGCGAATGCGGTTCCCGCTCGTTTGAGGAAGTTTTTGCGGAAACCAATGCAATCTGGGAAGAGCGTCTTTCCCGGATTGACGTGCGCTTTGCGGAAGACGAGCCGAAAATGATGCGCACCTTTTACACCTGCCTGTGGCGCACGTTTTTGTTTCCGCACAAATGCTATGAGCTTGCGCCGGACGGAAAAGTGATTCATTACACACCGATCGACGGAAGCGTTCATGAAGGAGTCCGCTATACCGATAACGGCTTCTGGGACACCTACCGTACCGTCTACCCGCTGTTTGCCCTGATCGCGCGAGACGAATTTGCGGAAATGCTTGAAGGCTTCGTCAACGATTACCGCGAGTGCGGCTGGCTTCCCAGGTGG
>JAHZES010000134.1:3130-5840 GCA_019421725.1 Clostridiales bacterium
TCCATCGGAGAGGTCGGCTCCATGCCCAGCACCCTGATCGATGCAGTGATCGCCTGTGCCGTCGTTAACGGAATCGGCAGCAGAAAAACATGGGAAGACGCGCTGGAGGGCATGCTTAAGCATGCAAACCACAACGGACCGCTGCCCCGGTTCGGCAGAAACGGCGCGGAGTCCTATGTAAAATACGGCTATGTTCCACGTGACGAGCAGAAAGAATCGGTCAATCTCACCCTTGACGCGGCATATGGCGACTGGTGTATCGCCGTGGTTGCCAAGGCGTTGGGACGGGATGATCTGGTTCCGGAATACATGCGCCGTTCCAAGAATTACGTTAACCTTTTCGACGGCGAAACAGGATTCATGCGCGGAAAGGACACACACGGCGCAATGTCGGAGGACTTTGACCCTGTAAAGTGGGGCGGCGAATACACGGAAGGCAGCGCATGGCAGTCAACCTTTGCGGTTCCCCACGATGTTGACGGGCTGGCCGCGCTTTACGGCGGACGCGACGCGCTGGCCGCAAAACTGGATGAGTTGTTTTGCACCCCACCGGTATACCGCTGCGGCGGATACGGAGGTGAGATCCATGAGATGACCGAAATGGCAGCAGTGGATTACGGTCAGTGCGCCATTTCCAATCAGCCCAGCTTTCACATTCCGTACCTGTACGCGGCAATCGGTCAACCCGACAAGGCGGCGTACTGGGTTCACAGAATAGCCCGGGAAACCATGTCGTATGCCGATGACGGCTTTCCCGGAGACGAGGACAACGGTACGATGGCGGCATGGTATATTTTCGCCTGCCTTGGCATGTATCCGCTTTGCCCGGGCAAGCGTGAAATGGTAAGAATCAAACCGCTGGCATCGGAGTGGAAAATCAACAGCGGAAAGGAAGAGTTCTCTTTATGAAAATCAACGATGCTATCCGAAACAGCTGGAACACCTGGTCCGACGACTACTTTGCAATGGAATACGATCAGCCTGAAACATTAAATCTGTTGAAGGCGGATCCCGCACGCGCGTTTCCGCCGACAGTCTGGCAAAATATCTGCATGCTTTTCCCCGACCTGCACGGCAAGCGGGTCTGTGTTCCGTCAAGCGGCGATAATCTTGCCGCATTCGCATTTTTTCTGCTTGGCGCAGACGTCACCTCCTGCGATTTTGCAGAGCGCCAGCTGGAAAATGCCAGACAAATTGCTGACGAACAGGGTTGGCAGCTCAAATTCTGCGTTTGCGACTCGACGGAAATGAACGGAATTTCTGACGGAAGCTTTGACCTTGTCTACACCTCAAACGGTGTTCACACCTGGATCGATGATCTTCCGGCAATGTACCGGCAGTTTTACAGGATCTTAAAGCCCGGCGGGCACTATCTCTTTTTTGATACACACCCCTTCATTCGTCCGTTTGACGACGAAAGCGACCGCCTGCAGATCAAAAAACGCTATGACGACATGCGTGACAACGACTGGCGTGTGCAGGATTTTATCAACTCGCTGCTGAAAAGCGGATTCACCGTTGCGCGAATGGACGAACTTTTCGCCGACCGCAGCACACTGGGAGTCAGCTGGTGGGAACCGGACGAGTGGGATGAAAAGTCCGATTGGCACAAAAATCCGTACGCCGCGCTGCCGCAATGGATTTCGTTTTGCGCCAATAAATAGCCCGTATTCCGCATCGACCGCATAAAAACAGGCGACACCAACCGAAGTTGGCTGCCGCCTGTTTTTGTCTGACTCCGTCCGTCGTTTTCCTGCCTTGGCATGAATGTCTTATCTCACACAGCGAACAAAGCCGTTTGTCCCCCGCTTCAACGGGATCTTTCATGCTGTGGAATACTTTCGCACTGCTTAGTGCGTACCGTAAATGCGATCCCCGGCATCCCCGAGTCCGGGAACGATATAGCCGTTTTCATTCAGCTTTTCATCGATAGCGGCAGTGTAAATCGGAACATCGGGATGTTCTTTGCAGACCCGCTCCAACCCACACGGCGCAGAAACGATGCAGACAAAGGTAATGCTCTTCGGATTGCTGCGCTTTACGGCGCTGATGGCATCGCACGCAGAGCCGCCGGTGGCAAGCATCGGATCCAGAATAAACACATCGCGTTCCGCAATATCATCGGGAAGCTTTTTGTAATATTCAATCGGTTCCAGCGTTTTTTCATTGCGGTACATGCCGATATGTCCGACCTTTGCCACAGGAGTAAGTGAAAGGGCGCCGTCAAGCATTCCCATTCCGGCCCGCAGAATCGGCACATAGGCAAGCTTTTTGCCCGAGATCATGGGAACCATCGTCTTGCAGATCGGTGTTTCAATTTCAACTTCTTCTGTCGGAAGGTCGCGCATCGCCTCGTAGCAGAGGAACGTTGCAATCTCCGTCACCAGAGTTCTGAAATCGCGCGTTCCGGTTTCCTTTTCACGCATCAGGGAAAGCTTGTGCTGCACCAGCGCATGTTTTACGACTGTAACCTGTCCGTTTTCCATCATGATAACCATTCCTTTTCTTTTATTTTGAATACGGCTTTTTCCGGCCAAAATTTTCGGGAATTACAAGCGCCCTTCTTCAATGTCGTCGATCATACCGACACGCCGGCTATGGCGTCCGCCTTCAAACGGCGTATCAAGGTAGATCCCTACCAGCTCTTTCCCCTTTTCCGGCGAAACCCCACGACCGCCGAGACAAAAAATATTTGCGTCATTATGACGGC
>JAHZES010000135.1:0-449 GCA_019421725.1 Clostridiales bacterium
GGGCGTTACACCGGTTAGGGATCGAAGCTCTTTTAAATACGCAGCGGCAATGGCGTTGATCTCCCGGGTATTTAGCGAGCCGAAGGATTCAAAATCCATGGCGGGACGGCAGGAGTATGTTTCGTTCCGAATGACCGACGCAAAATATTGCGCTTGCTGCCGCGCTTCCTCGGTGGTGCGTGCAGTAATATAATGGTAGCAGCCAAATTTCAGTCCTGCCCCAGCCGCTCCGAGGGCGTTGCGGTGAAAATAAGGGTCGGTGTAGCTTCCGCCGTAGCAGGCGCGGATATAGATCACCCGGATGCCGGAGCCGCGCACCTCATCAAAATTGATTTTTCCCTGCCACTCGCTTACGTCTATGCCGCGGAGCACGGGCGTGGAGGACGGAGAAAGCGCAAATGCGGCCGAAAAACCGGCAAAGACCGTCATAACAGAAACCAAAACAGCCG
>JAHZES010000135.1:459-2175 GCA_019421725.1 Clostridiales bacterium
CGTCAGACGCCGGTAAATATTAAAACCGAACAAATAAAAACCGCCTTTCTCTTTGGAATAGCGCGAAAAATTCCGCAACCTATCCTATGAGAAAGGCGGTCGACTGACCACAGAAAAGTAAAGTTTACTCCGGCGCAAGGGATGAAACGCATGGTCAGACCGGTTTGCCGAAGGACTGCATGATATCCGAAGCGGCGGGCGCCTCGACGCCGTGCGTTTTTGCGGCAGTGGGAGAGAACGGTCTTGCGCGGCCCGCGGCATCAATTTCGCGGCAGCAGGCCTCGGCCAAGGCGAGCAGCGTAAAAAATACAGGAGTGGTCATAGTTTGCGTAATATTGAATATACCCTGAGCAGCATAGCACAGTACCGCCATTCCCAACGCCAATGCGAGCTTTGATTTGCCGGCGCGGCGGAAGGAACGTGTGACCACTGATACGATCAGCGCAATGTAGCCGGTCACGCCGACAGCTCCGACGGTGACAAGATATTGCAGGTATTCATTATGGACGTTTTCAAAAATCGCATTGCCCAGCTGCATCATTACCGTGTAGTATTTTGGCATAAACAGGTGCTTGGCGGTATCAACGCCGGTGCCGAACAGCTTTTGCAGAGCGTCGTACCCGGCATATTCGCGCAGGGCGCGAGTCCACGCAAAGCCGCGGGTGGAGCCCCAGCGGTCGTTAAAGCGGAGATATTTTTCCAGGCTGCCAAGCGGGGCAGCGGTATTAACGGTACTGAAGTATACAACGGCAAGCAGCACGGCGAATGCGCAGGCGGCTAAAACAACGCCCCAGATGACCTTCAGTGCCGCCGGAAACGAAGCGTCGGGTTTCATTTTATGCAGAATCAGGCAAAAAACGACGACCCCGATACAAACGGCAAGAAAAACCCATCCTGCAATGCTTTCCATCAGCATTTTTGAAAAGCCGCGCAGAGGGATCTGTGTTTTACCCCCGTTGCCCGCTACCGCAAAATGCATGGCTTTGCCGGCAAGAAACAGCAGCGCGGGGATCATGACATAGTGCGCAAGCTGACGCCAGTTGCAGATAAAGAACGGCAGAATAACGAACAGCGCCGCGAGGCCGACAAAACCGCTGTCGCTGCTGCCGCAGATCAAAGCGATGGAACCGGCAAAAACACCGAAACCGTAAAGAAGGGTTAGGGCAGGCTTTTTGCTTTTTAAAAGCATACCGTACATGACCGCCAGATACATACAGGCAAAACTTGCGTAAAAATTCCAGTTTCCAATGGTCGAAATGCAGGTCTTTACAAAATGCACCGACGATTTTGAATAAAAGCCGAGCGGATCTTTTCCGAGAAAATTTTGCAGGCCGAGCCAGAATACCGGCAGCGCACCGAACAGAAATACTGCGGGGACCCAGTTTAGCCGGCGGGCAAAGCGGGTAAGCAGAAAATAAGACAACGTATACATTGCAAGGATGACCAGTCCGTGGTGGCGGTAATCCGAGCCCCAATAGGCTTCTTCCGGCCATTTGGAGCATTGCCATGAAACAACGGCGGCAGCGAAAAACAACAATATTGCCGCATCAGAAAACGAAAAGCGTTCCGGTTTGCGCAAAACACGCTTTGGGTGCACCAAAACACGGCACAGCAGCACGACTGCCGAAAGAATTAAAAAAGAAATTACGGCCGACACAAAAAAATCAAGCTTAGCCTGTGCCAGCGTGTCATATTTGCCGCCGGACCACAGCGGAA
>JAHZES010000135.1:2185-5730 GCA_019421725.1 Clostridiales bacterium
AAACCAGGCGCCAAAGAACGCCGCCGGGATCGGCAGAATAAACAGAATGCTGACAATGTTGTTGGCGGTCGGCGCCGGGGTGTCCCGTTCGGCGGGCGGCCTGCGGTTTTGCGCAGCTGCATAAACATCCTTCATGAATTAGCTTCCTTTCAGACCCGTTTTGCCTTTGCCCGGGTCATCCTGCAAAAGATCAAAGCAGGAATACCGGCAGCTCTTCGGCGGAGACGGCCGCCGCGGCATAAAATTTTTCGTTTTGAACGGAATCGGGAGCCTGCGAACGTGAGGAACGAATTTCCTGCATCAGCCGCAGCGCGCTTTGCTCGTCGGCCGTGTCCACGACGCAGACGGGAACCTCGGTGAGCCCAAGCTCCCTGGCGGCGGCAAGACGGTGCTCTCCAAGCAGAACAAGATATTCCTCTCTGACACGCGCCGCCAGAAGAGGAACAAGAACGCCGTGCCTGCGGACGGAACGAATCAGCTCTGGGGAGGCTTCGCCGCCCTGGACAACAGCCAGAGGGCGAAGCTGAGAGGGAGAAAGCGCCGTCAGCCGAACCGACGGCCTGAACGCGGCCGCTTCTGCCGCCTTTTGTACAACGGGTGCTGCCGCGGCTTCTGCGGCGCGGGCAATACTGCTTTTACCGATCGACACTTTCAGAGACCTCCTTTGCGAGTGCAAAATATTCTTTGGCGCTTCGGCTGCTGCGGCGGAAGGCGGCCACGGGCTTGCTTTCATCCTGCGCCCATTCAATACTGCTGTCAACGTGAATGTAGGAGCCGAACAGATGAACGTTCTGCATTTCCCGTAAGGTTTCGATCGTTTGACGGAAATAATTTTTTCGTTCGTCCACCTTGGTGACCGCAATGCCGAGCAGAGAGACCTCTGGGGAGATTTGGCGTACGGTTTCAAAGAACTCGAACATATTGGCAAGCCCAAACAGCCCCCAGGGGCTTGCTTCCACAGGGATCAGCAGATGGTCCGACGCGCAGAGCAGGTTCATCACCCACCCGCCGAGCGTGGGCGGCGCGTCCAGTAAAATGAAATCATACCGGCCGGAATCCTTGACCGGCTGCAGACACTTGCGCAGGATCAGTTCCCGCTGCCATTTGGTAAAAAGCTCGTATTCCATGGAGCTCATCAATGAAGAAGAAGGAATCAGGTCAAGATTTTCATACCCGGAGGGAATGATGTAATCCGTCAGGCTCTTTTGTTCCCGAATGGCATAATACAGGTTTTTTTCGCTTTGTGCAAAGCCGAGCACATCCTCCTCAGGAAAAAAGGAAAGCGAAAGATTCATCTGCATATCACCATCTACCAGCAGCACGCGGTACCCCATGGACGCAAGGCTGTAACCGACATTGGCACAGGTGGTGGATTTTCCGCTGCCGCCTTTGTTATTGGCAAAGCAAATAGTAACCGGCTGTTTGTTCATTTCGGGTCACGCTCCTTTGACTGATGAAGAGGAATTGGAGAAGGCAGGCAGCGCCGGAAATCTACCGGGATACCCAGCATGGGGAATACGCGCAGCAGGGTGATGCGGCTGCGCATGTAGGGGTGCCAACGCAGCCCGGTTATGCATTCCTCCGCCGAAAGGGCAATTTCCTCCGGCGTAACGGCGGCTCCCGCCTGTAAAAGCCAGCGGGTCATCTCCGTGTCTGACGGCAGAGCGCGGATGATCTCCCGAATTTGCGGCCACCGCTCAGCCAGAAGCGGCAGCGAAACGGAATCTGTGATCGGCGGGTGCTGAAATTCATGCACCTGCGGTGAAAAAGCCGGACCGTAAACGGCATCGATCCGTTCCCAGTTAAGAGTCTCGCGCCGGGGGAAAATCTGCTCCGTTTCGGCGAGCAGATGGTATACACGATTGACAAGCACAGTGGCAACGGCTACCGTCTTTCCGTGAAATTCCGGGATTTGGCCGGATTCCAACGCTTTGATCTCCCAAAAGTGAGAAAGATCATGCTCGGCGCCGCTGGCGGGGCGCGGGGTCCCGGCCAGCGTCATCGCTGCGCCGGTGAGCACCAATGCGTTCATAATAGCCCCTGCCGGGGCGTCGTCGCGGCGGGAAACGTCTGCGGCGCAGGCGGCGACCTCCTCGGCGACCGAACGGGTCAGCGCGGCAACGGTAGGACAATAATCCTCGCCGGTGAGCAAAGAGCTGATCTGCCAATCGGCCAGCGCAATGAATTTTGCCATGATATCGCCAAAGCCGGCGGCCTTCAGCTCCGTAGGTGCGGCGGCCAGTACGGAGGTATCGCCCATAATCACAGAGGGAGGCGCGGCATCGTAATTCCGTTTGAAATTACGGTCGGTCAAAGGGGAGTGCGCGCTTGCAAAGCCGTCCATAGAGGGGGCGGTGGCAAAAATAGCAAACGGTTTGTGCCGTTTTGCGGCGCCATAGCGGCAGATGTCGTTAAGCGAACCGGTTCCAACGGAAAGCACTCCGTCAAAATCTCCGCACAGAGAAGCGATCCGTTCCGCTTCGGCCAGATCAGCTACACGAAGATCTTCGTAACAGCGGATGCTGCAGGAAAAATCTTCCGATGCAAGAACCTGCGGCAGAGCTGCGGCGGCCGCCAGCGTATTGCGGTCACAGACCAACAGCAGCGAGGAAGGAAAGCCCTGTCGCTTTAAAATACGCCCGGCATTTTTCAGTACACCGCTGCCAATCACCACAGCAGCGGAGAAGCCGCAATGAGAACGGCCGCAGGAACAGTTTTGCAGCCGCCCGGCAAATTGTTCTACGGAGATCATTCGATTCACCGCCTTTTCAGAAAATCGGTCAACGGGTCATTTCGCTTTGGAACCCGTGACTTTTATGTTCGCAGATGATGCGGTTGACTTCTTCATAATCCGAGCTGGGAAGATCGCCGGGGATCGTGTTTTTCAGCGCGCTGGCAGCATTTCCGAATTCCAGGGCCCGCTCAAAATCCCCGTAGTGCAGCAGCCCGAACAGAACGCCTGCAACGTAAGCGTCTCCGCTGCCGATGCGGTCTACCACCTCAATGTTCAGGTAAGGGGGTTCCTCGTAATAAGCGTCGTTTTCGGCAGAATAAATGGTGGAGGTAAAATTATGCTTGTGCGGGCTGATCGCGGTGCGCTCGGTGGTTGCTACGACCGAAACGCCAAATTCGCCGCAGTAGCTTTTCATCATTTCAGCCTTGGTGCCCGTTTTGCCGAACATCCGGCGGGAGGTTTCTTCGGAAACGAACAGAACGTCAACCAACGGGAGGATCGATTCGATCGTGCGCCGGGCATCGGCTTCCGACCAGAGATTGGCGCGGTAGTTTACGTCGAATGAAATGACGGCGCCCTGCGCCTTCATGCGTTTCATCAGCTCGACCGCGTCAAAGCAGGTTTGATCGCTGAGCGCAAGCGTAATCCCGCTGGTGTGAAAAATGCGGCAGCTGCTGTAAACGGAATCAGGGAGCTCCTCCAGACGAAGGCGCGTGACGGAAGAATTTCTGCGGTCATAAACCACCGCGGGCTTGCGCGGGAGAGCGCCGTTTTCGTAATAATAAATACCGAGCCTTGCCTCGGGGTCGTC
>JAHZES010000136.1 GCA_019421725.1 Clostridiales bacterium
AAATGGATGTTGAACTCATCACCCCGATCGCCATCGAAGAAGGCCTTCGCTTCGCTATCCGTGAAGGCGGCCGTACCGTTGGTTCCGGCGTTGTTTCCAAGATCAACAGCTGATTGCGCTTTTGATTGCCGAGAGCATCCGCAGCAATGCGGATGCTCTTTTTGTATCGGAGCCTGTGTGCTCCGGCGAAATTTGTTTATCAAGCAGAAACAGGCGAAATACGGAAATCGCATTTCGCCTGTTTTTATGGTGCCTGCAGTGCCTGTGGGAATCAAAGAAAACGAAATTTATTTAGTCCGGATCAGTGCTCAACGGATTCCGCGCAGACAGGAAAGTTAAAGTAAGTAAAGGGATAGGGCTCATCCGTCAGATCAAAGTGCCACCATTCCGTTGGGATCGGTTGAAATCCGTGGCGCACCATCACTTCGCGCAGCGTTCTGCGGTGAGCAATCTGGTCTTCAGTCAAACCGTTGCTGTAGGTGGGGCGGGAAAGCTCTCCGAAATAATCAAAGGTACCGCCCATGTCTACTTCTTTGCCGGATGCCATATCAAACAGTGTCAGATCAATACTGCTGCCGCGGCTGTGACCGGATTTGCTGTCTACATAGCCGCAGATAAACAGAGCTTCTTTTTCAACATCGGGGTAAAAAAAGGGCTTCATTTCTGTGGCATCCGGGTTGTTTGCCCAGCGCACAAAATGATCGACCGCCATTTGGGGGCGGTAGGCGTCATATATTTTTAACCGGTACCCCATGGATCGAAATTCGTCGGAAGCTTCTTTCAGGGCGTCGGCGGCTTCCCGGGTCAGCAATGCGCACGGCTCTTTGTATCCGTCGATTCGCTCGCCGACAAAATTGTAAGTCGTGTAATAACGAATTTCCTGAATGACATCCGGAATCAGGTCGGAAACTAGAACAAAGCCCTTGGAATCGGTTGCTTCTGCCGCGGCATCAGAGGAACCTTCGGAGCCGTCGGAAACCCCGGCGCTTTCCGCTATGTTGCTTTTGGCGGAGTTTTCCTCCGCGCTGCCGGAGGAAACGGTTTTTGGCGAGGAACAGGCGCAGGATGTAATCAGAACAAGGACGGACAGGAGAGTGCAGAAAAAATGCTTAATCTGTTTTTGCAAATCGAACACCGCCTTACGGTTGAAATTTCCGCCGGCTGCAATAGGGAGCAAGCGGAGAATCATGGAATTGATTTTCTTCTTATTAAGTACGGCGCAAAATTGCAAGCGGTTTGACAAGGCGCATCGCGCAAAAGAGAATGAGTGATTGATTTTGCGTATATCTGCGCAAAATTTGCAAATTCCTTGTCCATTTATCGAAATAAGCGCCAAGTATGGACAAAAAACAAAAAGCATGCTATGATAAACACAGTTTCCGTCAGCTATTTTTGCTTTTTTCGCGAAAAGCGCGGGGGCTGCATCCGTTTTCTCGGCGAAACAGGCGGGAAAAGTAATTGTAGTCCGGAATGCCGCATTTTGCGGCAATTTCAGCCACCGGCAGCGAAGTGTTGCAAAGATATTGCTTTGCAAGTGTCATCCGCTCGGAGAGGATCCATTTCCCGGCGGTCGTACCTGCGTGCTGCTGCACAACACGGGAAAGAGTGGACACGCTGATAGAAAAGTTTTCCGCAATCTGTTCGATCTCCAGTTTTTCAGTCAGGTGCTGCGCAAGGTAGCTCTGCAGCGATTCCCAAATATCCGTCCGGCGCGGCCGGACCAGCTGCTGCAGCTGAATATATCCCACACAGGTGCGCAAGAGATTGGAAAGCGCGGTAATATATTCGGGATCCACCTTTTGCAGAGTGTCAAATGCCTCGCGCAAGGCGCCAAGGTCGCTGCAGAAGCCTTCGCAGGCGGTGCGGGTTTGCTCCCACTGCTGCTCCGGGCTGCGGCTGTCCAACAAATGGCCGAACATTAAATAGCTGATGACCTCGCCGCCGTCGGTGACGGGTGCGCAGACCTCCAGTAGGCCCGCGTGGCAGCGGTATGTGCAGAGCTCGCCGGTTTTCTGAGCAGTGCGAAAGGCCTGGCGGTCACAGTGCAGACAGCGTTTTTGACCTTCGGCAGTGGATTGGATCATCCGACAGAACAGGTGAAACTGGGCCGGGCAGCGCAGAACGGCTTTTCCCGCCACGTCAAAGATGCCGAGTTGATGGCCCGTGACGCGGTAAAAATCCATCAGCAGGCGGCGGATCGGCTCCAGTGCAAAGGTGGTTTCCATTGAGTTGTCCCCTCCTCGGCGGCGTTTTTAAGAATGAATCGCCGCGTGACGAATTTGTGCTAATATTATACTGAAATAATACTATATTTTGCGAATAAAGTAAAGTATGATAGTAGTATTAACGGCGGAATGCCGGAATGAATTTTATACAGGGAGGATACCATCATGGATTTTATGAGCACGGTAAAGGGTTCTAATCTGGAGGGTTTTTATCCGCAGGGCTGGGATATGGCAAAGATCGATGCCTGCTGCGAAAAAGGTGTTGCGCGCGAGGATTTCTGGAATGAAAAGTTCAATCCCGTGGAATGCGCAAACATCAACGATTTTGATACCTATATGGGTCACGAGATCGCGCTGCAGATCAAAAATGCGCGCGATGAGGGCAAAAAGCTCGCGATGATCCTGCCAGTCGGCCCGATGGGCATGTACAAGTGGGCAAGCTTTTTCCTCACGGAATGGAACGTTTGCTGCGACCATGTGACCACCTTCAATATGGACGAGTGGGCTGACGGCGAAGGCAATACGCTGCCGAACACAAACCCCGCTTCCTTTGAGTACAGCATGAAGGAAGCATTCTTCAACAAGCTTGGCGCGCTGACGGTTCCGCCGGAGCAGCGTAATTTTGCAACCAGAACCAATCTGCCGACATATCCGGAAAAGATTGCAAAGCTGAAGGCCGAAGGCGCCCGTCTGGTGCTGGTTTACGGCATTGGCCGCATGTGCCATATTGCGTTCTGGGAGCCGACCTTTGCGGTTGATTATGCCAGCGAGGCTGAATGGAAAAAGGCTCCGTACCGTCTTGGCGCAAAGCTGCATCCGCTGACGATCGAACAGAACGCCATTACAAGCTTTAAGAGCCGTACCACGCTGGTGCCGTGCTCTGCAAACACCATTGGCCCCGGCCTGTTCCTGCAGGCAGATTACGCTATTGGCGGCGCAGACGGCGCTTTGAGCCGCGGCATGGGTTGGCAGGGAATGAGCTTCCTGACCACGCTGCATTACGGCCCCGATATGCATATCACCTCCACGTTCATCCCCACCCTGCCCGGCAAGCTGTTCTACCTCAAGGAGCTGGCAGGCCCGCTGACCGCGGAGTGCAATTAAATTAACCGGATCGATCCCCCGTAGATCCGCGTTTGGCAGGAGGCCGCGTTCGCTTTTCCTGTCCTGCGGGAAGAGCGAAGGTGCCGATGCGGTAAATGAAAGAAAGGATCAACGCTTATGCTGGTAACACTGAACGAAGTCCTGAAGGACGCTAAAAAGAAGAAGTATGCTGTCGGCCTGTTCAACACCGTCAACCTTGAAATGGCGAAGGGCGTTATTGCGGCAGCCGAGGAGGCGCAGTCTCCCGTCATCATCGGCACGGCAGAGGTGCTGCTTCCGTTTTCCAGTCTGGAGGAATTGGCTCCCATGCTGGTTCCGCTGGCAAAGAAAGCGTCCGTTCCGGTGGTTTTGCACTTTGACCATGGCCTGACCAAAGACCGTGTTCACAAGGCGATCGCACTGGGCTTCTCTTCTGTAATGTACGATTGCTCCACGCTCAGCTATGATATGAACGTGAAGGAAGTTGCACAGATGGTCAAGTTTGCGCACGACCACGGAATCTCCGTGGAAGCAGAGCTGGGGCACGTCGGCGCCAACAGCAGCAGCGCAGAAGGCAGCGGAGAGGGCGACAAGAGCATTTATACCGACCCGATGGAAGCGAAAATTTTCGCCGAAGCTACCGAGGTGGACGCTCTGGCCGTTGCGATCGGTACTGCACACGGCGCTTACAAAAGCAAGCCGAAGCTTGATTTTGACCGTCTGGCCGAAATCGCGAGCATCGTAAAAACGCCGCTTGTTCTGCACGGCGGTTCCGGTCTTTCGGATGACGATTTCCGCCATGCGATTGCGAACGGAATTTCCAAGGTAAACATTTTTACCGATATCAATAATGCGTCTGCCAAGACGGCTCATGATTACTTTGAGGCAGGTCTCGGCATGACCGACCTGATGCCGAACATTACCGAGGCAGTCAAGCAGGCCACGCTCAAGAAGATGCGCGTGTTCGGCAGCCCCGGACATGCCGACGGTTACAAGGAGTACGTCATCCAGAACGCCGTTGAGCGGATCCTTCATGCGGTGAACAAATAATTTTTTACATTAAGCCCGGCAGCCATGCTTTGGAAAAAGCGCGGCTGCCGGTTTTTGTAATTCTATAATTGTCTACAATCGACAAAAAAGCGCGAAATCTTCGTAGAATTGGACGATTGACATGATGCGGAAATTCAAATAAAATGCAGGTATAATGAGTTGGAAAGCCGCAAATTGCGGATGTTGTCGGCATTTCGCATCCCGAAATTTAATTAAAAAAGGAGAATTGCAATGAAAAAGAAGCTATTGCGAACGACTGCATTTATTCTGACGCTTTTTCTTTCGGCGGCTCTCGTTGGGTGTAAGGGAACAAGTGCGGCAAACATTCCAAAGACGTCTTCGGGAATCATAGAATTCTATGAAAGCTACTACCTGCGGCATTTTCCGGAGGCGGTTTTGAAAGAAACGGATGTCGTTGTTGCCGGAACGATCGTTTCAATGACGCCGATGTTTTTTTCGAGTAAAGACCCGACAGAATCTGGCAGATGGATAACCTTTATGGAGTTCCTTGTGGAGGAGTCTTTGCTCGGCTCAGTTAAAAAGGGTGATAAGATACAAATTTATTCTGTTGGGGCGGAGGGAAAAGAAATTCATACCGTCATAGAGGACTCCGGGTCATTTCCTAAACAGGGAGAAAGACTGCTGTATATGCTTCAATCGACTGAGGACTGGGTAGCGAGTGGTTCAATGGCTGATTTTAAAAAGGAGGTTTGCGAAAGAAAGGCGTTTGGTCTGGTTGATATGTTTGCCGGAGTGCGTACGGTGGACGTCGACGGAAACCTGGGGTATCGCTACGATCCGTTTGAAATTGGATATACAAGGGATAACCTGCCGTTTTACGAATATAAGACAGTGGAGCAGCTTCGTGCGGCGCTTCCGCAGCTGGTTGGCAGTACCAAAGAATTCGTTAGGAGCAATCCTCCAATCAGTATGAGTGATATCGTAGAGGATGCCAAGCAAGACCAACAACAAGATCAGCAGCAGGACACCCCGGAGCATTCCGAGGGAGAGGTTTCAGTGGAATCCGGGCTGTGCTCGCCTACGCCGGAGGAGCGGGAAGCGATGGAGAACCAGAACCGGCAGGACGCCCCGGCGCATTCCGAAGGAGAGGTTCCGGTAGAATCCGGGCTGTGCTCGCCTACGCCGGAGGAGCGGGAAGCGATGGAGAACCAGAACCGGCAGGACGCCCCGGCGCATTCCGAAGGAGAGGTTCCGGTAGAATCCGGGCTGTGCTCGCCTACACCGGAGGAGCGGGAAGCGATGGAGAACGCGGGAGAATGACC
>JAHZES010000137.1 GCA_019421725.1 Clostridiales bacterium
AACGACCCGGTATATCAGAATACGCGCCGTTGGGTGTTAAGCGGAGAGAATCCATTCTATTATGAAGGAGCTGCCGCCAAAGGCATTGGCAGCCCGCATACCCCGCAAGGCTATATTTGGCATATTGCATTGGCGATTCAGGGCATGACCAGCGAAAGCCGCAGCGAGCAGGAATGTATTCTGGACTATTTTGAGCGCACTGACGGCGGTACCGGATGGGTGCATGAGGGCTTTGAAAAAGACGATCCGTCTCAGTTTACCAGAGAATGGTTTTCGTGGGCAAACGCAATGTTCGTAGAATTTGTGTTGGCCGTTTGCGGTCTGGAGGTTCAGGTCTGATTCCGTTTGCAAAGCATGATCGTTGGAATACCGGTATTCAGAACACCAATGTCGATGTCATGCTTTCTTACCTGTTAAGCAATAGAAAATGTATTTTGGAAGGGCCCTGCCGGTGAAAGCTTTATCCCAAAGCGGAGATACCGCGCACAACGGAAGCTTTTGTACAGATAAACACCATAGGCGAAGTCTATGGTGTTTTTTTATGGATGTTTAATCTCCCGGTTCAACTAAGGAGGGTAATAAATACGGAAAGGGCTATCGGTATTACCGATAGCCCGATGGTAGAAGCCTGTGAAACGACCGGTTCAGCGTTTTGGATCGAAACCGGGATTGAACGCGTAAAAGTTTTTGGAATCCAACTTATCGGTCGTCAGACGCAGTGCTTCGCCGAAACGCTGATAATGGACGATTTCACGTTCGCGGAGGAACTTGATCGGATCGCGCACGTCGGGATCATCACAGAAGCGTAAAATATTATCGTAGGTGGTGCGGGCTTTTTGCTCTGCAGCCATATCCTCGTGAAGATCGGTAATCGGGTCTCCCTTGACCGCAAGAACAGCGGCGTTAAACGGCACGCCGGAGGCAGAGGAGGGGTATATTCCGGTGGTGTGGTCGACGAAATAGTCGGAAAAACCACCTTTCTTGATTTCCTCTTCGGTAAGGTTACGCGTAAGCTGGTAAACAATCGCTCCGATCATTTCGAGATGCCCCAGCTCTTCTGTTCCAATGTCTGTTAAGGTAGCCTTCAATTCTGAATAGGGCATTGAAAATCGTTGGCTTAAATAGCGCAAAGATGCGCCAAGTTCGCCGTCCGCCCCTCCGTACTGAGTTAAAATCAACTTTGCAAGGGCGGGGTTCGGAGAGGTAATTTTAACGGGGTATTGCAGCTTTTTCTCATATACAAACATTTTATTTCATCCCCTTTTCAAAGCTGGCTTCCCAGGGCCACGGTGAATCCACCCAGGTCCAGCGTTCGGAATTTTCCTCCAGCGGACCATACTGTTCCTCATATCGCTCTGCAAGAATAATTCTTTTTTGAGAAAGATCAGTGTGTTTAGCCAGCGCCATTTGATCGCAGGGGTGGGTGTCTAAAAAAATATGCAGTTCCCAAAGAGCAAAATCAATGGCGTTGATCTTGCGCAAAAGCATTTCCTGGTCGCTCATTTGGGTTCACCCCACCTTCCGAGAAACGGTTTATTCAATGCGGGAAACAGCGTGCCGTTATCCAGCGCCTGTTCCGGGTCATACGTTTCCTCAAACTGCTGCATCGGTACATATGCCATGGCAAGCGCCGGAGCTGCAGGCATGAAGCTGATCTCACAGCCGGAACGTTCCGGTTCGGCTGCAATTGCCGCATACTTCACAAAGTCCGCCTCCTTTCGTTCAATCATTGTTTTAGGTTCAATCACCCGCTATCACTATATGTGGAACGGCGGTAAATGCCACACAGGTTGTCTTTGCTTTTCCGAAACGTGTGGCGGAAAACGGCTGCTTTTTCGTAAAGGAGAGCTGTTTTGACGATCAAACGGGTTTTCGCAATATTTCGGTTTTTGCGCCATATATATAACAAACGGTCAATCGGAACGAAGGGAGCGGTCAGCTTGAAAACACATTTGAAACAGGCGGCATGTATATGTATGGCAGCGGCGGTGCTTATGCTTTTTATGCCGATGCCAAGGGCGGTGGCAGAGATTGACGGCGTAGAGGCAAAGGCCGCAATTCTGATGTCTGCCGATACCGGCGCGGTGCTGTACGATAAAAATTCGCACGAAAGGCGTGCCTGCGGCTCAGTGACCAAAGTAATGTCGCTGCTGTTGTTCATGGAGGCGCTCGATTCCGGGCAAGTGGCGTTAACGGACGAGGTCACCGTCAGCGAGTTTGCCAATTCCATGGGAGGGTCTGAAATCTGGCTGGAGGTCGGCGAGGTAATGACCTTTGAGGATTTGCTTCGCTCCGTGATCATTCAATCGGCAAACGATTCAACCGTCGCGTTGGCGGAGCATGTCGCCGGTTCGGAGGAAGCCTTTCTGAACTGCATGAATGAACGTGCTGCCGAGCTTGGCATGAATGATACGCATTATCTGAATACAACAGGATTTGATGAGGAGGGGCAGTATACCTCTGCGTACGATATTGCCCTTGCCGCGCGGGAGCTGACAAAGCACGAGAAGATTTTTGATTATACGACTGTCTGGATGTATGACCTGCGCGGCGGAAAAACGCAGCTGACCAATACGAATAAGCTGATTAAAACATATTCGGGAATTACCGGGCTGAAAACGGGAACAACAGACGATGCGGGTAATTGCTTCTGCGGGACTGCAGAGCGCGACGGCCTGAAGCTGATTTCGGTCGTATTGGGTTGCGAAAGCTCTGCGCTTCGTTTTTCTTCCACAACAAGGCTGCTTGATTACGGCTTTGCAAACTGGTCGATTGCAGAGCCGGAGCTCCCGGAGAGTCTGCTGCAGCCGATCCCGGTGATAGGGGGCATGGAGCGGCAGGTGGGGGCGATCGCAAAGCTTGACCGCTCGGCCGTGCTGGTTCCAAAGGGTGCAGCGGATCAGGTGACTTATGCTGCGGAACTGCAAAACGATGTGGAGGCGCCGGTGGAAGAGGGACAGCTGCTTGGAACCGTGCGCATGATGTTGGGAGAAGAGGAGCTGTGCAGCTTTCCGGTTGTGGCAGCCTCATCTGTGGAACCGGTCGGGTTTGCGGCTCTGTTTTCAATTTTCTGCAAGGCGCTGGTGACTTCATGATTTTGAAGGATCCCGAAAAAGTACGGAAAAGCGCTGCAGCGGATTTCACGGAAAATGAAAAAGCGTACAATTCTCTTTTTGAAAAACAGCATCGTGCAATAAAAACAGCGAAAATGAAAACATTTGCTGAATTCCTTTTGCATTGCTTGAAAAGTGCGGCGTTTTATTGTATGATATAGCTACAGAGAATTTAGGAGGAAGTAAAATGGCCACTGCATTGAATGATGGTTATTTATCCGGGTTTATTTCCGATGATGAATTTGCTGCGATTGCGCCGCAGATCAAACTGGCGCACGAACAGCTTCACAGCGGGACCGGATTGGGAAATGATTATATCGGATGGGTTGATTTGCCCTCTGCCTACGATAGGGAAGAGTTTGCACGCATCAAAGCTGCTGCGCAGAAAATTATTTCCGATACAGATGTTTTTATTGTGATCGGCATCGGCGGTTCCTACCTTGGCGCCCGTGCGGCAATCGAATTTCTGAAGTCTCCGTTGTATAACTCGACGAACAAAAATACGCCGGATATCTATTTTACCGGCAACAGCATCAGTTCCACTGCGCTCAGTCAGCTGCTGGACATCTGTGACGGCAGAGACGTTTCCATTAATATGATCTCCAAATCCGGCACCACAACAGAACCGGCCATCGCCTTCCGTGTGCTTCGAGATTATCTGGAAAAGAAATACGGAAAAGAAGAAGCCCGGCGCAGAATTTATTGCACCACGGACCGCGCCAAGGGCACGCTCAAGGAGCTTGCTGACCGCGAGGGCTACGAAACTTTTGTTGTTCCGGACAATGTCGGGGGACGGTATTCCGTTCTGACCGCCGTCGGTTTGCTGCCAATTGCGGTTTCGGGCGCAAATATTGACGAGCTGATGCAGGGCGCGGCGCAGGCGCAGTATGAGCTTTGCGATACTGATCTGTCCCAAAATCCCTGTTACCGTTATGCTGCAATTCGGAATATCCTTTACCGTAAAGGAAAATCCGTCGAGATACTGGTCAGTTACGAACCATCCTTTGCAATGATGAACGAGTGGTGGAAACAGCTGTTTGGCGAAAGCGAAGGAAAAGACCAGAAGGGGATTTTTCCGGCTTCCGTGATTTTTTCTACCGACTTGCATTCCATGGGGCAATTTATTCAGGACGGCAGCCGTATTATGTTTGAAACGGTCGTGCAGATCAATAAGGCGCAGCAGGAGCTGTATATCAACGATGATCCGGAAAATGTGGATGGACTGAATTTCCTCAAAGATCGCTCAATGTCATATATCAATCAAAAGGCATTTGAAGGTACTGTTCTGGCGCATACCGACGGCGGCGTTCCGAATATTGTACTGCAGATCGGTGAAGCAAACGAAAAAGAGCTCGGCTATCTGATTTATTTCTTTGAAAAGGCCTGTGCCATTTCGGGCTACGTAATGGGAGTTAATCCGTTTAACCAGCCCGGTGTGGAAAGCTATAAAAAGAATATGTTTGCGCTTCTTGGCAAGCCGGGCTACGAAGAAGCCAGGGCCGCCTTGGAAGAGCGGCTCAAAAAACAATAATCAGGATTTCCACCGCTCAGGCGGAAAAATAGAAACTTAGGAGGACTTACGATGATAACTTTGATTGTAGGCAAAAAGGGCTCCGGAAAAACAAAAAAACTGATCCAGCTGGCCAATGACGCGGTAAAAGCGTCCAGCGGCAACGTAGTCTGCATTGAAAAAGGCGCCAAATTGACCTATGACATTGATCACAAAGCCCGTTTGGTTGATATTGAACAGTACAACATCAGCGGCTTTGATGCTCTGTTCGGTTTCCTTTCCGGCATCTGCGCCGGCAACTACGATGTGACCGATATTTTTGTGGATTCCACGCTGAAGATAACCGGGGATGACATGAACCAGTTGGCGGATTTTGTGCAGAGTCTTAACCGGTTGGCGCAATTTTCCGAAACGAAAATCACACTTTCCATTTCTGCCGATGTGCAGGATATTCCGGAAAGCATCAATGACATTGCGCAGGAGATCTGAGCTCTTACAAAATTGTTATTAGTAGGCAGTCCGCACCTTAAAGGGGCGGGCTGCTCTTTTCGAAAAGAAAATATGTGAATTGTCTTGACAAAAAGCGTTTCTTTCCGTATAATAATCTGAGTAGTGCAGAGGTGCAGTTATGTTTTTGGAACTGAAAAAACTGTTTTTTGGCGAGTCCGAGCGTGAAGAGTTTTCTGATGTGCTGGATTGGTCAGCGGTGACGTATAGCGGATGCCGTCCGTTTTCAGCTCCCGTCCGGGTTTCCGGCGCTGTATCGAACACCTCCGGGATTGTCCGTCTCGCTTATCGTGCAGAAACAAGGCTAAAAATGCCATGTGACCGCTGTGCGACAGAAACCGAGAAAGACTTTTCCAAAGCATTTGAGCACGTCTTGGTAGCTTCGCTTAACGGTGAGGATACTGGCGAGCTTCTTGTGGTGGAGCCGGGTTTTCGTTTGAATATGGACGAGCTTGTGCTTGCCGATATGCTTTTGGAATTTCCGAGCAAATACCTTTGTCGGGAA
>JAHZES010000138.1 GCA_019421725.1 Clostridiales bacterium
TCGCTTGCTGAACTGCGGAGCGCGACGAGCGGCTTTGAGGCCGTACTTCTTACGTTCCTTCATTCTCGGGTCACGGGTCAGGAACCCGGCCTTTTTCAGCGGAGCACGCAGGTTCTCGCTGTCATACTGCAGCAGTGCGCGGGAAATTCCGTGGCGGATCGCGCCGGCCTGGCCGGTAACGCCGCCGCCGGCAACGCGGCACACAACGTCAAACTTATCGGCGGTCTCTGTCAGATTCAGCGGCTGGCGAACGATCAGCTTGAGGGTCTCAAGGCCGAAATAATCGTCGATGTCACGGTCGTTGATCGTGATCTTACCGGTGCCCTGATAAACTCTTACACGAGCGACGGAGCTCTTTCTTCTGCCGGTACCGTAAAAATAAGGTGCTTTCTCGTACATCGTTTACGTCCTCCTCTCAAAGTTCCCAGGCTTCGGGCTGCTGAGCCTCGTGCTTGTGCTCGGCGCCTTTGTAAATGCGAAGGCGGGTAAGCGCTTCGCGGCCGATGGTGGTGTCCGGGATCATACCCTTGACAGCCAGACGCATGGCCTCTTCGGGGCGCTCGGCCATCAGCGTGCTGTAGCCGACGGCTTTGAGATGGCCAATGTAGCCGGTGTGACGGTAGGCAACCTTCTTTTCCAGCTTATTGCCGGTCAGAACAGCCTTTTCTGCATTGATGATGATAACATGGTCGCCGCAGTCCACATGGGGAGCAAAGGTGACCTTCTGCTTGCCGCGAAGAAGAACGGCGGCCTGTGCAGCAACGCGGCCAAGCGGCTTGCCCGCTGCGTCGAGAACATACCATTTGCGCGTAACTTCGCCTGCTTTTGGCATGGTGGTATTCATAGCATTTCCCTCCAATAATCAATGAAACGGCAGCGCCAAAAGGCGCACTTCCGCAAATTGCTCCATTATAGTACCACAACGGCGGGGAGCTTGTCAACACTATTTTCGCATTTTTTTAATTTACATGATGTTTGCTCACGATTTCGCCTGTTTTTGGCCTGTTTCTCCCTCTGACGCTGTTGCTGTTTCATTTTTTGCTTTGCCGAACAGATCCGTCTTCTGCCCCCGGCGCTGCACCCGCGCGACCGCAATGCAGATCAGCAGCGCCGCCGCCGCCAGCGTTACCCACGCCAGCAGCGCGGAACCCCAGCCAAAGCGTTCGGCCAGCAGCCCGACACCGTATGTAGAGATCGCCGTTCCCGCATAAGTAATAAAATTAAAAAACCCGGAAACCGTCGCCGTGCGGCCGTACTTTCCAAAACGCATCGGAAAGAGGCTGACGATCATCGTATTGATTCCCTCCATGGACGCGGTGATGATACCAAAGCAGACCACGCTGCCGGCCATACTGTTTTTTCCAAAGGTGATCAGGCACACGAGCGTCGCGCCGGAAAGCGCAAAAAGCGCCGCCGAGGTAGCCGCCTCCGTATGCAGCCACCGCTTCTGCAAAAAGCGCGCGGCATACGGACCCGCCAGATTCACTATCGGCAGCAGCGTGGAGATCAGCACGGCAAACGCCGGATCCGCCCAGAAGTTTTCGCTGATGTAGGTCGGCACCCAGGAGGTGACCCCGTCGCGAAGAACGCCCTGGATCAGCGTGGGGACGATCAGCATCAGGACCGGCGCGGTAAGCAGGATCGTCCGCAGCGGGACGACGCTGTTTCTTTTCTGCTCCTCCTGCTGCTCCTGCGGCAGCTCCAGTTCACTGGCGCGCTTTTCCATGGCCGGAAAAGCGGCCGCCCATACCGCGCCGACCAGAAGCATCCATCCTCCGGCCAGCCAGAACGTAGAACGCCAGCCCCAGAGCGAGATCTCCCCCGCGCAGAGCAGATACGAGATCATGGTGCCCGCCGCAACGGAGGTGGACATATTGATCGAACAGCGCAGCTTGTCCTCGGCAAGCAGCAGGTCGCAGAAGATCCGCAGGATCGGCGGCCACAGCATGGAAAGCGCATATCCGTTTGCCGCCCAAAGCGGCATCATCATCCAGGAAGCGCGAACCGTCCCCATTGCGAGATTGCATGCGCCGGAAAGCAGCATGCCGATCAAAATCAGCCGCTGCGGCCGGAATCTGTCGCCAAGCATCCCGTTGCAAAGCTGGCCGACGGCATAGCTGACGAAAAACACGGTGTTGATCAGTCCCGCCCGGTCCTTGGGCAAAAATCCGCTGCCGATCATCTCCGTCATTGCCGCGGAAAAATTCCGCTTCGCAATATATGCCGAAAAATAAACCGCCCAGCACAGCACAAACAGCAGCCAAACCGCGCGCGGTTCAACAATTTTTCGCTCCTTCTGCATTTTTATCCCCCTTCGGCCGCGGTCAGGCCCTGACAAGTCTGACCCCGTTCTGTTTCAGCCCAGCCGCCAGCCCCGTGGGGACCGGCATTTGAGTATCGGTGACCAGTACATGGATCTGCTCAAGCGACGCATAGCGGTAAACGCTGCGCCTGCCCATTTTTTCGCTCCCCGCAAGCACAACGGCTTCTCCCCCCCGGGCAAGCATTCGCGCGGCAAGCTCGCCGCTTTCCGCGCCGCCCATGTAGACGCCGCCGGCATCCACCGCAGTAGCGCTGACAAAAACACGGTCAAACGAGAATCGCTCCAGCTGCTCTCCCGTCAGCGCGCCGCCTGTCATTTGCTCCTTCTCGTCCAGCAGACCGCCCAGAAAATAAACGTCGCCCGCAAATTCTCCCGCGCGCTTTTTGCTCATCAGCAGGCACAGGACCGTTACCGAGGCGGTCACAACCGTTACTCCCCTGCAGCCGTGCAGCTCCTCTGCCATGGCCGCAACGGTAACGCCGCCATCCATCGCGATCACTTCATTTTCCTTTACCATTGCGGCAGCCGCTTTGCCCAGCCTTATTCTGAATTCCCGGTTTTCGGCCTCGCGGGCCTCAAAGGGAGGGTCCAGCCGCACCGCCTGCACCGGCACCGCGCCGCCGTGGACCCTGCGGAGCATGCCGCCGCGTTCCAACAGGGCGATGTCTCTCCGAACGGTCTCTTCGGAAACGCCAAATTCCTCTGCCAGCCTGCAAACCTGCACCTGTCCCTGTTCCCGCAGCCGTTCACAAATTTTTCTCTGCCTTTCATCTGCCAGCATCAAGCTTCCCTCTTTTCGTCCGACCTTGCTTTAAGGCACAAAAAAGACCTTCGCGTACCTTATCGTACTGCGAAAGCCCACAAAAGTCAACAAAAACTCAAAAAATCAAACATTCTCGCCGGGGCCTCTACGTCTGCCGGGCGGAAAGCAGCGCCGAAAGCCGCGGCTCCAGCAGCCCAAAAAGAAGTCCGGTCAGCGTTCCGGTCAGCGCCGCGAACAGCAGCAGCCACGGCAGATACCCGAAAACCGCCGGGGTCAGCAGCAACGCCGCAGCGCCGAGCTGCCCCAGATTGTGCCCGACCGCCCCGGCGATCCCGATCCCCACATAGCCGAAATGCCGGCCCTTCAACAGCAGAAACGTCACCGCCGTGCTGAGCAGCCCTCCGCAAAGGCTGAGCAGTCCTGCGGAAAGGCCGCGAGTCAAACCGGCGAAAAGCGCCTTGCACACCGCCACGGAAAACGCCGGACCCAATCCCATGCCGCTGGCCGCCAGCATACACGCCAGGTTGGAGAATCCCGGTTTTGCTCCGGGCGGAAGAAACGGCAGAGCCGGGAAGAGCGATTCCGCCGCCGAAAGCGCAATAGCGGCGGCGGCAAGCATTCCGGCGCGCGTCAGCCGAAGCGTTTCCCGGCGCAAATTGATCTGCATAAGTCACGAGACCTCCCCCTGAGCCGAGGCTCAGACCCGAATTCCAAACAGCTCGGCAAAAAGCCCCGGCTGCTCTCTTTTTTCGATCACGCGACGCTCCCGAACCTCTCCCTCCGCAAAGCGGATGAGTTCGTCCCCGAGCATGGAAAGATGTTCGGTTCCCCGCACGATAGAGATCCGGTTTATTTTATTCAACGGGGAATCGGGGTGCTTTTCGCACCAGAACGACGGCATTTCGTAATCCAGGTCGGCCTGCGGTTCCTCGGTAAACGCATAAACCGGCCAAAAATCATGATGCGGAAGCCGCTGGTACAGCATCCATCCAAAAAATTCGTCCCGCTCCAGGCGATATTCCGAAACACCGTCGCTTTGCACAAGCCCCGGCTGCATCCTCAGCGCAGTCCGCTGCATTTCGCGGTTCATTCCCGCGTCGCAAAGAAAGTCGCCGTCTTCTGCGGTTACGCGCAAAACCCTGTGCCGCCGCGCCTGTACCTCGGTTTTGCCCAGCAGCATCCGCGCGGCGTACTGTGTTATCGAAAACCCCATTGTCCGCAGTGCGTCCGCCATCAGACCGTTGACCTCAAAGCAGTATCCTCCCCGGCGGCGGAGCACCAGCTTTTCAAACAGCGCATCGGGATCAAGCTTCAGCGGGATCCCACGCAACAGGTCCAGATTTTCATACGGGATCGACGCCAACTGCGCCGATTGAATCCGACTGAGCGTTTCCCCGGTGAGGGGCAGCGGAGCCTTCCCGTCCATCCCGATCCTGTTGAAATATTGCTGCAGCTGGCTTAAATTCATAACGGTTCCCTCCCGATAAAATAACGGAGCCCCGGCTCCTCCTGCAAAGAGTACGGCCCTTCCGCGCGGCGGAAAACGGATCGGGTTTTCCACAGAGTTTTAAAACTTTGTGGAAAACCCGGATCTCTTTTGACCTTTCGCTGCTTTCAGTGCCCTATAAATTCCGTCCCGGACTTTTTAAATTCCGCCAGACGGTTGCGGTACATTTCCAAAACGTCGTCTTCAAACGCGAGCTTCGGCTCTGCGCCGAGCAGCGTCAGCAGGTACTTCATAAACGGAGGGTTCAGCACGAGCACCGAGCCGAGCAGCTGTGTGGCAAACAGGTTGCCCCTGCGAATGCCGTCGAACGGCGTCTCGGGGTTGATGCCCGTCCCCCGCTCCATTTCGGCAAGACTGCAGGCGCTGTTATCGCCGTACCACTGGGTAAACTGATGCTTGAAGCCGACGATCTCTCCCCACTCGGATCTCCCGAGAAATAACGAATTGAATCGGTCAAACAGCTTGCGCTTTGCCGTGAACGGCAAAATGCCAAGCCCCTTCAGCGTTTCGCCGGTATCGCAATCGGAGATCTCCTCAAACAGAACCTCGGCCGCGTTTCCGGTAAACAAAAACACCGTACCGTTCTCTATCAGCCTTAAAAGCGTTTCCCTGTACGGGCGCAGCCGCTCTATCACCAGCTGCTGTGTGTGCTCGCTCATCGGCCCAAGGTATACCATCCGCACGGGCTCCGAAGCAAACGCCGGCGCGTCGTTCAGCCCGGTATATACAAATTCCGCCTGCGGGAGGCACTTCTTTAAATACCGGTGGTTCATGGAATCCCCGGCAAGATTGCAAATTTCGGAATACAGAATTTCAATTTTCATCGGATCAACACCCTTTCGCAAAATCCATACCGCAAGCCTTTTCGCCTCTGCGGCAGAATCATTTCACAG
>JAHZES010000139.1:0-2017 GCA_019421725.1 Clostridiales bacterium
GGTCTTTCTCTGACCTTTTGCTCCCGCGTCCTTTGTGAGCCTATTTTGCAACAGGCCCTTCTCCGGAGGCATACTTTCACCGGTCGCCGGGTTTCCGCAGCGTTGACAACACTGCAGAAACAGCGTACAATAATTAGTAATTTACTGCTTGTTCGCAATTGTTATCAGGCACTTGGAACAAACTCCGGCTGTGCTCTGTCGGCTGGAATTTTGCTGAAAAATTGCGAGACCCCTGCAATGAAAGGAATGATAAGCATGGACGACCAAAAGGAAACGCAGGAGAATGACCGGCCGCAGCTGATGATTACGGTTTCCGATGATATGGAGGCCAATCGCATTTCTGCGGCGCTGAAAGACGAAGGAATTCCCGTTGCGCGTGAATATTCCAAGGATATGCAGGCTTCTTCTGTGCTGATGGGGAATGCCGTAGGAGAGATACGGCTGCTGGTCCCTGCCTGTGAAGAAGGCCGTGCCCGTGAAATCCTGATCGGTATCGGAGCGTTGGAACCGGATGTAGCAGCGGAACCTTTTCCGGAGCAGGAGACGCCGAAAAAGAAGATATCAAGCTTTTGGCTGATGGTCTTGGTTTTGCTGCTGACCGCGCTTGCTGTTTTTGGAACCGATGCGGTGGTAGGGCTGTTTCAAAAAATTCTTGCAGGATAAAATATATCCGCATAGCTCTTTAAGAAACCCTGCATTGGAAAAGTTGATTCAGTTTTACGGCGATTCTGCTGCATGGCATAACAGAAGTCCTTGGAGAGGGACATGAAAAACTACTACTTTTACTATAGGAATGGCGACGACAGATGGATTATCAAATTGAAACAAAATGCATTCAGTCAGGCTATGAGCCGAAAAACGGCGAGCCGAGAGTATTGCCGATTGTGCAAAGTACTACGTTCCGTTACGAATCTGCGGATGAAATGGGACAGTTGTTTGATCTTCAGAAATCAGGCTTTTTTTACAGCCGCCTAGCAAACCCGACGGTTGCTGCTGTAGAAGAGAAAATTGCCGCGCTGGAAGGCGGCGTCGGTGCAATGCTGGTTAGCTCCGGCCAGTCTGCAACGTTCATGTCGATTATGAATATCTGTCATGCCGGCAGTCATGTGGTAGCCAGCAGCGCGATCTATGGCGGCAGTTTCAATCTTCTTAACAAGACGATGAAGGAAATGGGGATCGACGTTACTTTTGTTTCGCCCCGCGCAACAGATGAGGAACTGAACGCAGCATTCCGGCCCAATACCCGTTGTGTGTTCGGCGAGACGATTTCAAACCCTTCGCTCGACGTACTGGATCTGGAGCAGTTTGCAAAAGCGGCGCATGCACATGGAGTCCCGCTGATCATTGACAACACGTTTGCAACGCCGGTCAACTGCCGCCCGTTTGAATTTGGCGTCGATATTATTACTCATTCCACCACAAAGTACATGGACGGTCATGCGGTGGTGTTGGGCGGAGCAGTGGTCGACAGCGGAAAGTTCGACTGGAATAACGGAAAATTTCCGATGCTGACCGAACCGGACGAAAGCTATCACGGAATTCGCTACAATGAAAGCTTTGGAGCCGCTGCTTATATTACCAAGGCGAAGGTTCATTTAATGCGCGATCTTGGCGCCATGATGAGCCCAAATTCGGCGTTTCTGCTGAACCTCGGTTTGGAAACGCTTCCGCTGCGTGTGGAACGGCACTGCAGCAATGCGCTGGCTGTAGCCAAATGGCTGCAGGGGTGTGAGGCGGTCGCATGGGTCAAATACCCCGGCCTGGAGGACAGCGAGGATCGCGACCGTGTGAAAAAATATTTGCCGAAAGGAACCTGCGGCGTTATTTCTTTCGGCTTGAAAGCCGGGCGGGAAGGCGCCGTCCGATTTATGGACGGATTGAAGCTGGCTTCCATTGAAACGCATGTTGCCGATATTCGAACATGCCTGCTGCATCCGGCCAGCACGACTCATCGCCAGATGACGGACGAACAGCTGCTGGAAGCGGGCGTTCGCCCGGATCTGATCCGTCTTTCGGT
>JAHZES010000139.1:2027-5471 GCA_019421725.1 Clostridiales bacterium
CTGGAAAATGTAAATGATATTATTGCGGATTTGAAGCAATCGATTGAAAAACTTTGATTTTTTGCATAAAGGAGATAGAAACCGGGTATTTTACCATTGACACTCCGATAACATGATGATTGCGTTTGCCGTTTTCGGAGTGCCCGCCGTTTTTGGGGGTAACTCCGAAAACGGTTTTTTATTCGAGTAAATGACTTTTGTCGGGATCATGACACCGTAGCGTCCACGGACCCGCAAAAATTTAACAGGGGAAAGGATTCAGATATTTCATGAAGCTTCAATTTTTAGGCACTGCTGCTGCGGAAGGCTGGCCGGCGCTGTTCTGCGATTGTCAATACTGCCGTGAGGCAACCCGGTTGGGAGGAAAAAACATTCGGACCCGCTCGCAAAGCGTGGTGGACGACTGCCTGCTGATCGATTTTCCGGCCGACACCTATTGGCACAGCCTGCAACATAAGGTAAGGCTGAATCAAATAGAACAGCTTCTTATTACGCACTCGCACGAAGATCATTTTTATCCGTTGGATCTGCTGCTGAAAATGCCGCCGTACGCTCATGCTGTTGATTCGGACAAAATGCCGGTTTTAAATATTTACGGAAACGAAGAAGTCATTCGGCAAATGAATGCAGCGCTGTACAGCGTTTACGGAGAGAAAGCTCAGAAAGGATGGAAACCGTGGCTGTCATTATGCGCCGTCCATCCGTTTGAACCGTTTTCAGCCGGAGAATACCAGGTTACACCGTTGCTTTCGGATCATATGACGACAGAACAGGCTCTGTTTTACTTGATCGAAAAGAATGGAAAGCGTTTGCTTTATGCGCATGATACCGGAGCATTTCTGACGGAAACACTTGATTTTCTGCGGGGAAAAAGGTTGGATGCAGTCAGTCTGGATTGTACGTTTGGTGCAGTGGAATGGTCGCACGGACACATGGGCTTTAACGAAAATCTGCAATTGCGTCAATGGATGCTGGAAAACGGCTGTGCGGACGAAAAAACGATTTTTGTTTCCAACCATTTTTCACACAACGGTACCGCAGTCTATGATCGCATGAAAGAAATTGCAAAGAACTCCGGAATCCAGATATCCTATGACGGAATGACAATTGAATTTTGAGCGGCTTTTGCTGTGCCTTCTCAGGTATTTACAAATACCCGGGAAGGCATTTCTTTTTATTCACATTTTCAAAGCGGAAAACATATGATGAAAGGACCGAAATGAACAGAAGTAAAGAAAGGGGCAGAGAATATGGCGGAAATCAATCGTTTTGCTGTTATCGGAGGAGATTTGCGTCAGGCCTATCTGGCGCAGTCCATTGCGCAGGATGGATATTTCGTTTATGCGGCTGCGCTGGATGAATACTCTTTTTCAGCAATTGTACGAAAGACCGATCTGCGCCGCGCAGTGGAGCAGAGCACACATATTATTCTGCCCCTGCCGGTTACCAGGGACGGTCTCACCGTTTTTGCTCCGTATGCGGCAGAACCTTTGCCGATGGATGATTTTCTGGCAGAGCAGCTGCAGGGGAAGCCTGTTTTCTGCGGGCAGGCGCAAAAGCTGCCGCACGGCGGGCTTTGGGATGCGCTGGAAATTCACGATTATTTTGACCGTGAGGATTTGGCGGTCAGGAATGCGATTCCCACAGCGGAGGGCGCCATACAAATTGCCATGCAGGAGTTTCCTGCCACAATTCATGGTTCACGCTGCCTTGTAGCGGGTTATGGAAGGATCGGGCGTGTCCTTGCGAGGATTCTGCACGCTATGGGCGCAAAAGTCTCGGTTTCGGCGCGTCGTCCGGAGCAGCTGGCGTGGATCGAAAGTGAAGGAATGCGTCCGGTCAGAACCGAACTGATCCGAGAGAGCGGACAGTATGACATTATTTTTAATACCATTCCGTCGCTTGTTTTTGACGCACGAACACTCGCGGCGGCAGCGCCCTCCGCTTTGTTTATCGAGCTGGCGTCACTGCCGTACGGTATTGATCTGGAGGCTGCGGAACGTTTGAACATTCCGGTCATGCTTGCGCAAAGCCTGCCGGGAAAGGTAGCTCCGCAAACAGCCGGCATCATTATTAAGCAGGCAATTTATTCAATGCTGCACGGCGAATGACATGCGCCGGATTCAGAAAGGCATGAAGCACCATGAGCAATGCAACAATTGGATTTGCACTTTGCGGGTCGTTCTGCACATTTGCCCGCGCGTTTGCCGCAATGAGGGCGCTGGCAGACGCAGGATATTCCGTTTTGCCAATTTTCTCGAAGAATGCCGCTTCTATTGATACGCGATTTGGAAGAGCAGAGGATTTTGTGAGAGAAGCAGAATCCATTGCAGGAAGAAAGGCGATTCTGACTATTGAGCAGGCAGAACCGATCGGCCCTCAAAAAATGACGGATCTAATGCTGGTGGCTCCCTGTACAGGGAACACTCTTGCAAAACTGGCAAACGGAATTACAGATACCAGCGTTACCATGGCGGTCAAATCGCATCTGCGTGGAGCCAAACCGGTTCTTGTGGCTGTTTCCACCAACGATGCGCTGGCAGCATCTGCACAAAATCTTGGCAGGCTGATGAATACAAAACATTACTACTTCGTTCCGTTTGCCCAGGACGCTCCTTTTGGAAAGCCTAATTCATTGGTCGCAGATTTTGAGTTGGTTCTGCAGTCTGTTCAGGAAGCTTTCAAAGACCGACAGCTGGAACCAATGCTTCTGCCGCCGCGTGTCCATCAGGCTAACAATTGAAAAAGCCTTCGACGGTTTCATTACCGCCGAAGGCTTTTTTCAGAAAAACATATGTTCTACGAAAATTTTGGCGCCGATCAGAATCAGAACAATTCCTCCGAATATTTCTGCTTTGCTGCTGAAAAGTTCGCCGAACTTTTTGCCGATGTAGATTCCGCTGATGCTGATAAAAAACGTTATCAAACCGATGGTTCCCACAGAGATCAACATCAGAAGAAGAGTGTCTGCTCCTACCGCGGACGGCAGAAGCAGGCCGGTGGCAAGCGCGTCGATACTTGTAGCGACAGCCAACGTAAAGAGAGAACGAACCGAAATGTATCCGGGCAGCTCGGTCGCGCTCTTTTCGCAGGATTTTGCTTTTTCCTGCTTCTTTTTTAACGCTTCAAACAGCATTTTGCCGCCAAGGTATCCCAAGAGGATCAGAGCGATCCAATGATCCACGCGGGAGATAAACTGCGTAAATGCCGTGCCGGCCAACCACCCGATCATGGGCATTACCGCTTGAAATACGCCGAAAAAGGCGCCGGTCCTCAAAGCGTCTTTTGCGGTTGCTTTCCGATAAGTGGCGCCGTTAGAAATCGAAACTGCAAAAGCATCCATGGCCAATCCTACGGAAATTCCGAGCAAAGAG
This sequence comes from Clostridiales bacterium, assembly GCA_019421725.1. GTDB lineage: Bacteria > Bacillota > Clostridia > Oscillospirales > Acutalibacteraceae > CAKXIK01. The sequence continues at coordinate 5,402 of JAHZES010000139.1, forward strand.
ATAATATCCATTTCAATAATCATCCTCCGATTTTTAGTATAAGAATTGATTCTGAAGATTACAGGGGGCG
>JAHZES010000014.1:0-7892 GCA_019421725.1 Clostridiales bacterium
TGCCGATCGTATCTCCGGGGCGAAGCGGTGGGGCAATTTTATATTCTGACATATTGATTCATTCCTTTCGGCGAAAGCAAGCGTCCGCTTTCCTGAATGCATATTGTAGCGCTGCGGCAGAATAATGTCAACCGCAGGAAAAACGGAAAATATTGCGGTCCAATTTCCAGCGGAAAGCGCGGAACGGAAGAAAAGGGCGGCTTTAAAAAAACTTTAATTTTGTAACAAAACGTTTACTTATTTAATTGACATTTACTTTCCTCCTGTTATAATAGCAGTTAGAACCATGGGAACAGAAAGGAGAGATTATAAAAATGAAAACAGAGGCACAGAAGTATTTAGAAAATTTAATGCAACTTTTTCGGGAAAATCTAGTTGTTAACTGGCACGAGCATGTTTGGGAGAGTGCGCCGGGCGTTTTAAACGAATCCACCCTGCAGGCTCTTCTTTACTCCGGCAAACATACTTTTACAGATATTTTTTTGATCTCGACTCCGGTGACGGAGGATCAGTTCTGTCCGCCGGAACGGTTCCGCGCGGCAAATGATGTCGTGCTGGGCGCCGTTAAAAGATACCCCGAACGTCTGCGCGGAATGTGCTTTATCAACCCCGGCTTTACCAAAGACGCTCTGGAGGAAATTGAGCGCTGCAGGGCGAACGGATTTGTCGGCGTGAAAATGTACCATCAATACCGGATGGACGATCCGGTGCAGTTTCCTATTGTTGAAAAATGCATAGAGCTCGATATGCCAATTCTGATGCATGCGGGAAAGCTGAATTTTGACCCGGAATCGCAGCCGCGCATTTCTCAGGGCGAATACTTTGCACATGTTGCGCAGCGTTACCCGGAAGCCAACCTGATCATGGCGCATATAACCGGCGGCGGCGACTGGCACTGGCAGCTGAAGGCGATGGAGAAGTATCCGAACGTTGTTTTGGACATTTCCGGAAGCGTAATTGACAGCCCTGTTATTGAAGAGTGCGTGGCCCGCATCGGCGCGGAGCGGGTGCTTTACGGAACAGACGGCTCCACCTCTGCCGGCGTTGGAAAAATTCTGGGCGCCAACATCAGTGAGCAGGATAAAAAAACAATTCTGGCCGGTACAAAATACCGCCGCTTTTTAGGAAAGGAGTGAGCCGGCATGGTTATCGATACCTGTACTTATATCGGTCATTGGCCGTTCCGCAAGCTGTCGGGTGAAACGCTGGCCGAGACGGCGGCGCGCGCCGAAAAGGCAAAAATCACCCACATTGTCTGTACCAACCTGAACGCGATCTTTTATATTGACGCAATGGAGGGCAATCGGGAATTGTTGGATCAGGTCGGCGCTTATCGCGGCGGCGTAAAGGTTTTGCCGTTCGCCGTGATCAATCCGACCTATATTGAATGGGAGCGCGATTTGCGTGAATGCGCAGAACTCGGTTTCGCCGGGATTCAGCTTGCGCCGCAATACCACGGCTACTCGCTCGCCGACCGGTGCGCTGCAGAGGCATATCGTGTCGCCGGTGAGCTTGGTCTTGCCGTCAAGGTTGACGTCGGGTTCGAGAACATTCGCCAGCGCAGCCCACTGGATACGTTTACCGATGTTTCCGGCAGAGAGCTTGCGGCGCTGTTTGCCGCCAGCGACAAGCCAACAACGATTGTAAGTACGGCGTACCCGACTCTGATGGGACGAGAGGTCATTGATGCCGCCAACCGGCGCAGCAACGTTTTCTTCAATCTGATCTATACCGATTCTTTTACAGACGGTCAGCTGGAGGACTGTCTGAAGCAGTATACGGCCAAACGCCTTTGCCTTGGGACCCAAACGCCGTTCCGCTATATTGAGCCGCAGTATGTCAAGCTGTTCTGCACGGAAGCGGTCGATGACGAACGGCGCGAGGATATTCTTTACCGCAATCTTGCGCAGCGAATCAAAGGCTGCTGAGAAAAAACGTCCTGTGTCAACAGGACGTTTTTTTTATGAACGGATTTCACGGCGAGTAGATTATTTCAGCGCCGCCAGATGCTGCGGCGAACGATCAAATAGCGTATGCCGCCGATCAGCAGCACAAGCAAAGCCGCTCCGGCCAGGCTTGCCAGCACCGCGCCGATAGTCTGCGCCCGTGTTTGTACCAAACCGCGGGCGGCGAGCAGCCCGGCAATGGCAAAAATGACGCCGAAAATCAGCCCGCGGCTGACATAACGGGAAAACAGATGCTCGGCGGCGAGCTGCCGTTTGTGCCGCATGGCAAATGCATGGGGAAGGCGCTTGCCTTGCAGCCCGCATTCGGCAATTTTCAGCATCTTTGTCAATCGGTCGGCGGAATGCGCCGCACTTTCTTCTGTCAGCTCGCCCTCGAACGGCCACGAAAAGAGGCACGGAGCACCCGTTTCGTCAGAATCGACCGTGCCGAAATGTGTGTTGATCCGGTCGTCGAATTCAAATTCCGGCGCGCAGCCTTCTGCAGCGGGCAGCCCAAAAACCGTGGTAACGCCGTTTGCCCGGGTAAATCTTCGCTTAGCTGCAGCAATCTCGCAGACAAAGCAAAGTCTTCCGTCCGTTGTCAGCGAGGGCTCGTTGCTGACGCATATGGAAATATACTCCGCGTTGCCGCGGCGCAGACGATAATAGTGAGGAAAGCTTCCCGCAAAGCCATGGTCGGTTAGAAAAGCTTCCACGCCGTGCATGGCGGCTTTGCAGGCAATGTCGTAGCAATCGGCAAAATACGGCGTATCGCAGTATTCCGCGGTTGCTTCGGAAAACCGGCGGAGCAGCGGCCGCGTCACCTGTCTGGCGCTGCCGTCAAATTCCGATTGCCGCAGTGTTTCGCAAAACCTCATCATCAGCTTCTCGGTTCGGTCAGGCAATTCGTCGTCGTATTTTTCCTGTGCGTCCGTTAAAAGTCTGTGAAGCTCTTTGCCAAGTTCGCCGCAGTTCTGTTCAAAAAAATCTGCGGTCCGTTCCACAAGATAGCGATTTTCAAACAAAATATCGGCGTGTGTCAGCATAGCCGGCGGAGGTACCGCCGGCAGAAGCTGCGATTTTGCAAAGAGCTGCGCGCAGCCGAGCAGCCGGTTTTCCTCCATCGAAAGCCCCATTGCGCCGATCATGGTCTGTTTTTTCAGCAACTCCGTAAAACAGGTGGTAAGCGCCGCCATCCCGGAGCTGCCGCGGCGGCGGAGCAGACCGGCGTAGTCGAACCGGGTCACATGCATTCGTGCTTCCCGGCAGAAGAGAGAAATTTCCCGCCAATTTTGCTTTTGCAGCAGCCGTTCGGTGTAAACCGTATCGGAAAACTCCGTATCGAGTAAAAAACGAAATTCCATGCCGTCGTCTTTGCGGTCGGCCTCTGCCCAGAAGAGGTATCCCGTCATCGAATGATTTTCCGCTCCGGTCTGAGGCAGATCGGTTTGCGGCGAGTCAAACACCAGGCGTGCCTGCCCCCAAAGGCTTTCCGGAACGGAAAGCACCGCCGAGCCCGGCTGAAACGACAGCGTGACCCGTTGTGAGCGCGACTGAGAAAAGGACTGCAAAAAATCGCCCGCTTCGGGAGAAATACGGCTGGAAACATCCTTGAGCGCATAAAGCCATTGCAGCCGGGACCGTTCGTTTTCTCTGCGAAGATCCTCCACCCATTTGAACACCGGCAGCAGTCGCTCCGCGGTGGGAGTAAACTGGCTTTCCGCAATCACACGGATGCGCGCCGGAACAACGCCGCTCAGGTCGTACCGTGAAGAAACCAGCCTGCGGAGCCCTGCCTGAATCGTTTTGCAGGCGTCGCTTTGCACCGAAAATGAAAATTCCTGCAAATGGGCAACGGTGTCCTGCGGAGCGAGCGGATTCAGCGGCGAGGTCAGCTCGGAAAGCTGCGCCATATAATATTCCATCCCGATCTGGTACCGGTCGATATACTTCATGATCCTGTAAAATCCTTTCGTCAGGCTGAAAACCGGCGGGCGGAGAGGGCGTTGCGTGCCGCGGAAGCCGGAAAAAGATATAAACAAGTATAACACACGGTGCGGGCTCTGCGCAACACGAGAGCCTTTATTTTTTGACGCACTTGCTGCGCGGAAGGGAATATGATAAAATAAATTCCGGATACTGCCGCAAAGGAGATGCGTGCGTTATGGCAAACGCGCTTCGGTTTAAAACGGAACGGCTGCTGCTTCGGCCGTATGAACCCGGCGATGCGGAAGAGGTTTGGCGCGTTGTCCGCAGGCCCGAAATTTACGCGACAACGGCGTTCATCCCCCCAAATTATCCGCGTTCGCGTGTCGATTGGTGGATTCGCTATGTCAACGCGGCGATTCGCAACAGAACCGGATATGAACTGGGGATTTTCGACCGGAAAACCGGGCGTTACCTTGGAAATGCGGGCCTGGTGAATGTGCGTCGGGAAATGAGGAGTGCCAGCGTAGCGTATCATATTGATCCGGATTGGTGGGAACAGGGGATCGCGACCGAAGCCTGCGGACGTATGGTGCAGTTTGGGTTTGAAGCGCTTGGGCTGGAACGGATCAGCGGCGCCTGCATGGTGGTAAATCCCGCCTCCCGGCGCGTTATGGAGCATTTGGGCTTCACCTTTGAGGGCGTTGCGCGGAGGGAACTGCTTAAGGACAGAAAATTTTATGATATTGCGCACCTTTCCGTGCTGCGGGATGAATGGAAGGGCTGCCGAAAGGATGAAAACAGATGAAATGGATGATCGCTTCCGATCTGCACGGTTCGCTTTCTGCCTGCAGGAAAATGCTGAACAGATTCGACGCGGAAGGGGCCGAACGGCTGCTGCTGCTCGGCGATCTGCTTTATCACGGTCCGCGAAACGATTTACCTGACGAATATGATCCAAAGGGCGTCATTTCGCTGCTGAATGCGCGGAAGGAAGATTTGCTGTGTGTGCGCGGAAACTGCGATGCCGAGGTGGACCAGATGGTGCTGCATTTTCCGATCCTTTCGGATTCCCTGCTGTTTTTTGTCGGCGGGCACACGGTCTTTGCGACACACGGCCATGTTTTTCACGAGGAGAATCTTCCGCCGCTGCACCGCGGAGACGCTTTGCTGCACGGGCATACTCATGTTCCCGTGCTGGAACGGCGCGGGGATTGGACGCTGCTCAATCCGGGTTCGGTCGCGATCCCGAAAAACGGCAGCTGCCCGTCCTACTTCACGGTGGAGGACGGCGTATTTATTCTGCGTGCGCTGGAAGACGGACGTGCGTTGAATTCGATCTCCCTGTAATTTCGGTTTACTTCGGCGCTTTTTCCGTTTGCTCCGGCAGCGGGAAAAGCGCCGTTTTGCTGTCCGCTGCGGCCGGTTCCGGCTGCAGCTCCGTCAGGTTCCGCCAGTATTTTTTTGGCATATGGCTCATGCGCAGCCTCGGGTTGATTTTCTGCCGGATGGCGACGGCGTCATAAAACACTTTCCACAAATGGCGAAAGCTTTTTTCGTCCGAAGCCGGAGCAGGCAGCGTCATTTCACGGTCAGAGAGAATCTTCCAGCTGCGGGTATCGTAAACAGCGACCTGACCGTGTGTGGCGTCGTGGATCAGGAACGGCTGTACATTGAACCGGTCGGCAAAGTGGGGGGTAACAATGGGCAGTACGGGGTATTCCGGGTCGATCCGGGCGTACCAGACGCCGCCTTCCAGTTTGGAAAAACGGATGAATTCCAGCAGCAGACCGGCTTCTCTTCCGACTAGGTTTGCCAGCTTTTCCACGCGCCGGACCCTGTCATCGTAGATCATGGCAGAAACGCGGCTCCCTTGCTGCATGGTCAGGCGAATATATTCATACAGTGCCTGCGATTTTTCCGGAGCGTCCGAAAGAAACGCCGTCCAGATTTTTTCGTATACAGGCGCGTCCGCCCGCCGAAGAATACCGTTGATAACGCGCTCTGCCTTTGCGTCGTCACGGGGAATTTCAAAATAGCTGCCGCCGAATTTCTGCTGGCACCCGGTTTCGTCGATGAAATCGGGCGCAGGCCGGCGTGCGTAGGCTTCAAATACAGCCGTGCAGAAGCCTTCAAAGCTTCCGTCGTGCAAGAAGACGGTAAACAGAATAAAAACTCCCTTCACAACCGCGACCGAATCAGACGGTTCCGGCCGCGAGCTGCCGCCGCTCAGCCATTTCCGGAAGCAAAACCGGCCGTTCGAACCAGGAAAGCTGCTCGGTCGGTCCGTGCAGGGCAAGATCGATCTCGTCGGAACGGCGGCGGATGTCTGCAGTGAGATTGTCATAGATAAACGAATAGGAAAAACGTGTGCCGTCCATCATTTTTCCGCCGCAGGTAATAAAATACTGTGCGCGTTTCAGCACGATCCCCATTTTGCGCAGATCGGCAAAGCCGAGCGTTCCGGTGCGCCGCGCGGCCAAAATCCGCAGCGCCGATTTGACGCCGACACCGGGAATCCGCAGCAGAGTGTCCTTATCTGCGCGGTTGATCTCCACCGGGAAAAAGTCAAGGTGATTCATTGCCCAGCTGCACTTTGGGTCCAGCATGGGATCCAGCGAGGGGTGAGCCTCGTCGAGAAGCTCTCCGACTGTAAAGCCGTAATAGCGCAGCAGCCAATCGGTTTGGTACAGCCGGTGCTCGCGCAGCAGCGGCGGCGGAACGTTTTGGGGTAGAAGCTCGTTTGTGCCTACCGGGATATAGGCGGAGTAAAAGACGCGTTTGAGCGAATATTTACGGTAAAGCCCTTCTGCCAGCTTCATGATCTGCAGATCACTGTCCGGCGTTGCGCCGACGATCATCTGTGTGCTCTGCCCGGCGGGAACAAACTGCGGCGCATGGCGAAAAACGGCCAGCTCCTCCCGGTTTTGCTCAATGCCGTCGCGCACAGCCGCCATCGGTGTCAGGATCGCCTGCTTTTTCTTGTCCGGCGCAAGCTGTTTCAGGCTGCGCTCGCTCGGCAGCTCAATATTGACGCTCATTCGGTCGCAGAGCATTCCAAGCTTGCGGACCAGCTCCGGAGAAGCGCCGGGAATGGCTTTGGCGTGAATATATCCGTTAAAGCGGTAAGGTCCGCGCAGCAGCTCCAGCACGCAGCACATCTGCTCCATGGAGTCGTCGGGTGTTTTGCGCACACCGCTGCTTAAAAACAGTCCCTCGATATAATTGCGCCGGTAAAATTCAACGGTCAGCTGCGCGAGCTCCTCCGGTGTAAATGCTGCGCGCTCCGTGTCGTTGGAGCGCCGGTTGACGCAATACTGACAGTCGTACATACAGTAATTTGTCATTAAAACCTTCAGCAGTGAGATGCAGCGCCCGTCCGCCGCAAAGCTGTGGCAGATGCCCGGCGCACAGGCCGTGCCGAGGTATCCGACCCTTTTTCCGCGGCTGTTTCCGCTGGAGGTACACGCTGCATCGTATTTTGCCGCGTCCGCCAGAATGCGCAGCTTGTCGGCCAGCTCCATTTAGAATCCCTCTTTTCCAGGTCCGCTGTATTGTTTTGATTGTGCAGATATTCTGCATGATATATTGTACATCATATGCGAAATAAATGCAATTCTCTGCAAAAAAAATTTTCTGTTCCGGTCCTGTCTTCCGCAGTGCGTTTTTTCGCTTTGCTTTTCGGTGCTTTTCCGTTATAATAGAAAGCAGAAAAGAAGCCGGCAGGCGCCGGCAAAAACGGCCGTCAGTTTGAAAGGAGCATTCCATGGGAGGAATATTTGGAGTCGTATCGAAGCATAGCTGTGTGATGGATCTGTTTTTTGGAACGGATTATCATTCACACCTTGGCACACGCCGCGGCGGCATGGCGGTTTACGGGGAAAACGGGTTCAACCGCGCCATTCATAATATTGAGAATTCTCCGTTCCGAACCAAGTTTGAACGTGATGTGGAAGAGCTGCAGGGCAACCTTGGAATCGGTTGCATTTCGGACAGCGAGCCGCAGCCGCTGCTGGTGCA
>JAHZES010000014.1:7912-19460 GCA_019421725.1 Clostridiales bacterium
TTGGCCGCATCAATAACACGCAGGAGCTTGTCAGGCAGGCGTTCGACAACGGTCATATTCATTTCCTGGAGATGAGCGGCGGAAGCATTAATGCAACCGAGCTGGTGGCATCGCTGATCAATCAGAAGGATTCGCTGGTAGAAGGAATTCGCTATGCGCAGGAATGTATTGACGGCTCCATGTCGATGCTGGTGCTGACGCCGGAAGGAATTTACGCTGCGCGCGACCGGATGGGGCGTACGCCGCTTGTGATCGGTCACAAGGACGGCGCTACCTGCGCCTCGTTTGAAAGCTTTGCCTATATTAATCTGGGCTACAGCGATGAGCGCGAGCTTGGCCCGGCAGAAATTGCATTTCTGACCCCGGAAGGGGCGCAGACGGTGAATCCCCCGCGCCGGGAAATGAAAATTTGCACGTTTCTCTGGATCTACTACGGATATCCCACTTCTTCATACGAAGGCATCAACGTAGAAGAGATGCGCTACCGCTGCGGAGCGATGTTGGCCCGGCGGGACAGTAACGGTGCAGATACGGTGGCAGGCGTTCCGGATTCCGGTATTGCGCACGCGATCGGTTATGCAAACGAATCCGGCATACCGTTTTCCCGTCCCTTCATCAAATACACCCCCACCTGGCCGCGCTCTTTTATGCCGACGCAGCAAAGTCAGCGCAATCTGATCGCCCGCATGAAGCTGATTCCGGTGGACGTGCTAATCCGGGGCAAAAAACTACTGCTGATCGATGATTCCATCGTCCGGGGAACGCAGCTGAGAGAAACGACAGAGTTTTTGTATCAGAGCGGTGCAAAGGAAGTTCATATTCGCCCTGCCTGCCCTCCGCTTCTGTTTGGCTGCAGATACCTGAATTTTTCGCGTTCCAATTCCGAAATGGATCTGATCACCCGGCGGATCATCCGTTCGCGCGAGGGAGATCGGATTACGCCGGAGATCCTTGCAGATTACGCAGACCCAGACAGCAAAAATTACAAGGAAATGGTCGCCGAGATCGGTCGTCAGCTCAGCTTTACCTCTCTGCAGTACCATCGGTTGGACGATATGCTTGACGCGGTGGGCATTGAGCCGTGCAAGCTTTGCACTTACTGCTGGAACGGACAGGAGTGACCGGTTGTAAAAAATGATAAAAGCCTGACATCAGAAAGCACAGGATGTCGGGCTTTTTCTTACGAATTGTGCGACAATCAATTCAGGCGGAAGGAGGAACGAAATGGATTGGATCACGGGGATCCAGCGCGCGCTGGATTATACCGAGGAGCACCTGACGGAGGAAATTGATTACGAAGAAGCGGCAAGATGCGCGTTCTCTTCTTCTTTTCATTTTCAAAGAATGTTCGGGATGCTCTGCGGGTTTTCGTTAGGGGATTACATCCGCATGCGGCGGCTGACGCTGGCCGCATGTGACCTGCAGCAAACGGGCGCTAAGGTGATCGATGTCGCACTGAAATACGGCTATGATACACCGGAAAGCTTTTCTCGGGCATTTGCGCGGTTTCACGGAATCAACCCAACCGAAGCAAGGCGAGGAGGAACGGTCAAATCCTTTTCCCGCCTGTCCGTCAAATTGATCTTAACAGGAGGAAACACAATGGACTACAGGATTGTGACCGGAGATGCGTTTCAGCTGGTGTGCCGGAAAAAGCAGGTCAATAAGCCGCAGGGAGACACGGCGACTGCCGACATTTCGGCGTTCTGGAATGAATGCGGGAGGGACGGCACCATTGACGCGATCTGCAAGTATGCCGATTTTGCACAGATCGGCGGTTTGCTCGGCGTTTGCTTTTCCGGTGAAATGGACCGCTCGGCGTTCCCCTATGCAATCGGCGCGCCCTATAATGGAGCCGAAATAAAGGATGAGAGGCTTGAGCTGGTCAGAATTCCGGCGTACACCTATGCGGTTTTTACCTGCCGCGGAAAAATGCCGGATGCCTTTCGAAAAACTTACCGGCAGATCTGCACCGAATTTTTTCCCCAAAGCGGCTATGAATACGGCAGCGGTATAGAGCTGGAGGTCTATCCTTCGGCAGATATCCAGAACCCGGACTATACGTGCGAGATATGGATCGCAGTAAAGAAGAAATCAGAACAGCCAAAAGCGGACGCGTAATTTTAGCGGCGCCCGGCTTCGTGACGATTTACACGACCGGGCGCTGCTTTTTAAAATCTGCACTTGATTTTTTCTGAAAAGTATGATATATTATCTTTGCTTTACAGCGTTTTGCTGTATTTCCTGCCGGTGTGATGGAATTGGCAGACGTAGTGGACTCAAAATCCACCGCTGGCGACAGCGTGCCGGTTCGAGTCCGGCCACCGGCACCATTAAAGTCCTGAAATCTTGCGATTTCAGGACTTTTTTGCGCTTATGCCCTCAAAAAATGCTGCTATTCTGCCCAAATTGTGATGCCCCGGACCGTGGACCAAATGCGGATATCAGCGGATAGGACAGGAAAGATTTGAAGGCAAAAAGTCGTGATTCCATCTAAGCGCTTAGCGATGCTTTTTTCCATAAGCTTTTGGAAGGCAAAGTCCTTGTATTGACGCATGGCGCGCGTAATGAAGCGCGGCTGTGCGGCAAATTTCAGAAGCGAAAGCGCGATGCACAGCAGGACAAGTCCGCCGCTGATTTCTGCCAGCTCTGCGAGTGAATGTGTGCCGGGAACACCGGAGGCAGCATCGATAAGCTGCTGAATGATCCAGGAGAGAATAATATTGAGCGATCCGCTGGCCAGAGCGGCGGCAACAGCGAGGACAAAGGCCGGGATATTGCCGCGGTAAAACTGCGCGATCAGCTGTTTTTGCAGGGAATTGTGCTTCATGATGTTCGGCTCCTCCCAATAAGGCTTGTTTTGCGTTCCTTTCGTAAACACAGGTCAATCTTACAGCCCGGCCAGCGCTAAGAATTTCTTGTCGGACTGGATAGCATGCGTCAGAAATTTGCCGTCCCGGAACAGCGCATAGGTCGTGACCGGCGCGGGCACATTCTGCGCGCTTGCTTTGTCGGTGATATGAATTACTTTGAACGGAATGCCGTGCTCTTTCGCGGCCTCCTGCACCCGCGGCACCCAATAGAAGGTGAAGGGGCACTGGTCTGTGTAGTAAAGAACAAATCCGGGTTCTTCGGTTTCGGGGCGTCTTGCACATTCTTTGAACTTCGGCGGCTGCACAGCCGGTTCAAGCGGTAAATACATCAGATCGATCCCGCAGTCCGATATGTCCGCGACCGAAAAGCCCTGATAGGCCAGAAATTTCGGATCGGCAAGAAACTCTCTCTTCCGTCCCTCGGATGAAAGAATGCAAAGCCCTTTTCGTCCCTGCGCTTTGGCGTCCCGGATGCACTCGGAGAGCAAATCCTTTGAGTATCCGTGCCCCTTCATTGAGCCTGAGACCCACAGGCAGTTGATGTAGAGGTAGCCGTCTGCTTCAATGGGCGCCCAGGCGTTTTCCGCCGGGATGTATTCGATAAAGCATTTGCCGCGTTCCTCGCTCCGATAAAAAACCAGCCCTTCCTCAAAGCGGCGCTTCATCCATTCCTTTTTCGCAATACTCTGCATGCCGGACATGGCACAGCAGATGTGCTCCTTGTCGATATTTTCTTTTGTGATCCGGATATAGTTCATAAATCAGCCTTCCTTTGTTCTGATAAAAATTACTGTTTGAGTCTTCATTGATATTTTTTCAACCTCGTAGCCATAGCTGCACAACTCCTTTTTGTATTTCAAAAAAGAGTGATCCAGCGGTACGTACGTCTGTGATTTGGCCGATCTCGTCAAAGGTCAAGGTCAGCCGGGACAGGCCGCTTTTTTGTATGTATGACCAAAGTGCGTTATATTTGCTCATTTTGTTGTCCTTTTGGGATACTCTCTGGAATTTGCTTGTTCAGGTCCTTAAAAAGGTGGATGGATGCCTTTTCCGCGTGACAAAGGTCCGTATTGCTTTTGTAAAATGGCGTCAAATATACTTTTCAATAAGCTCCTCAAGTGTCGGGATTTTTTCTGCCTTCCAATAGCGGCTGCAATTTGCCGTTCGGTTTAAAAGCATTTTGTGATACAGTTCCCGGCGGAGTGTTGCGGGGTCGTGAAAAAGCGTCCATTTGTCCAGTATGTCATTGACCTCGGGCTCTGTATATTGCCGCTCGTTCTCAAATTTCCCGACCAGATACCAAAGCGCCGCCAGCTTCTTTTTGTGCTTTGCCGGGAGCGCGACCAACCGCCCGTCTTTATCTAAGAAGGGCGTTAAATCTGATAGTTCATACTTCATTTTCAGTTTCCTCCGACTTTTCGCTCTTCCGATTTTTAAAGCTCAAGGCTGCTGCCAGGCAGCCGAATGCTCCTACCCAGACCAGGGCTGCATGGCCCCATTGCTCTGAGAATCCGAAAATCGCCCCTGCAGCCAGCATCAATAGGCCGGCCGTCACCAACAGTCGGACTGTCTTGTTCATGTTCTCCCTCCCATGAAAAAACGCAGAGCAGACCTGCTTCTCATCAGGTTCAGCTCTGCGTCTGGCCTTTTTAAATTATGTTACCTGCCCGTCTGCCGGGGCAGAGATCAAGGTGATTTGCCTTGTCTTGCTGTTTTCGTGCATTTCGGCATTCATATACTTTACTGCGATCTGATTGATTTCCGAAAGAAAACGCATAAATTCATCGTCCGTTACCGTCAGCGTACATGTGGTCAGCAGCAACATATCCCTTCGGGGGTCGGCATGGCCGCTGGAAAAATATTTTGCAAACGACGCACAAATGTGGAGCAGTACGGACTGCACGCCCATGCCGCTCGTGTCCTCGTGCTCCAGTGCGCTTTTATTCAGCCGGTAAACGTTTTCCACCGTTCCGCGGATACGATTTTCTTCTACTACAATAATTATGGAATTATCCGTTAAAATTTTCATGTGGCGGTAAAGGCTTGCGCTCGGAATATCCGGCATCGCTTTTCGAATCTCTTTGACCGTACCGGTTTCGTGCACAAGAAGATATTGGAAGATCCTCTGCCGAACCGGGTTCATTACAACTTCCGCCATATCCATCTACATCATTCCTTGGATTATTCTACAAATATATTATATTATTATATTTGAGAATGTCAAGACAAAAGTTACCTCTCTCTGCGGCAGAGGCTGAATTGCATGACAACGTCAAAATAGTTTTTACGGTTCGTAATAGAAACGGATTTCGTGCAAACACTGAAACAAAGAACGCTTTGCGCCGGAATTCTGCACGGACTGAAGGAAAGTCGTCTGCGGGCCGCGCAAAAAACGGTCCGGACCATGCAGCATATTTACAGATCGGCAAATCGATGCCCGCAGGAAGAAACGGCGGGAGCGCAGAAAAGCAAAAATACAGAACGGGATATCGTGCCTGTTGGCAGAGGCAGAAACCGTTTGCAGCGGCGTTACCCGGAACACAACGGCCAAAATCACTTCTCAGCACGGATTGGTTTACAGCGGACTGATCCGCCGGTTTGGCGTGGAGCGGGCGCAAATGTACCTGAACGCCAATGAAAGCGCCTTGCAGGAATACCGGGCGCTGTGCGCGGAGATAAACTGTGATTTCGAGGAAAAGGACTCGTTTGTTTATTCGCTGAACGGGCGGGAAAAAATCGAACAGGAGCTTGACGCACTGGAAAAGCTGGGCTACCCGGCGGAATTTGCAGAGACGCTGCCGCTGCCCTTTCCGGTCGACGGCGCGGTTCGGTTTCCGCGTCAGGCGCAGTTTAATCCCTTAAGCTTTGCCGCAGCGATTATGGAAGGGATCAGCATTTTCGAACACACTGCGGTCCGGGAGCTGACGCCGCGCGGGGCGGTGACCGACTGCGGCGTGATCGCGGCGGAAAAAATCGTTGTTGCCACACCCTTTCCGTTTCTGAATAAGCACGGCAGCTACTTTCTTAAGCTATACCAGCACCGATCTTATGTTTTGACTCTGCAGCATGCGCCGGAGCTGCCGGGAATGTACGTTGATGAAGCGCAAAAGGGGATGTCCTTTCGCAGCTTTCGCAATTTGCTGCTCGTTGGCGGCCTGAATAAAAGGTAGCGATCACACTCCGGATTTACCGAGCGCGCACAGGACTGACTGTGTAAACTCGGGCAGCACAATACCCTGCTTTTCCAGCTTGTCGGGCTCCGGGGTCAGGCTTCGCGGCAGGAGCGCCTCGTCTGCAAGCAACAGGTGTCCCAGCGTCTCTTCGTCGGCGCCGAGCGCGCGGAATACAAAGGCATAAGCCTGTGCGTCGGTTTTGTCATTGCGGGAAGCGACGTTATATACGCCGGGGCTCAGGCGCCCTTCCAGCGCAAGCTGTACCACATGCGCAGTGTCCCAACACCAGGTAAAATACCGGCGGGAACGCGTTCCCACACGCACCGGCGCGCCGGTCTGCAAAGCGTTTTGCACGACAGCCAGAATCCCGGTGGATTTTGTGAAGCCGGGCTCCCGGGGCGCTGAAAATTGCCAGGTGATGCGCAGACAGAATGAGCGTGAAAGCTTTTGTACGGCTTCTTCGCCAAGCATCTTGGTCTGTCCGTAAAAATTCTGGGGATCGCACGGCGTTTCTTCGGTCAGCGGGCGGTGCAGCATGGGGTTGTACACCTGGTCGGAGCTGATGAAAATGAAAGGTAAATGTTCGGCTAACCGGCAAAGCCTTTGGGTAGCCTCAACATTGACGGCAAATGCAAGCTCCCGGTTTCGGTCGCAGGCTCCAATATCTGCAATGGCGGCGGTATGTACCACCGCCTCGGGTGCTTCTCGCTCAAAAAGAGCGGCGGTTTGCCGTTCGTCTGTCCAGTCGCACTGCGCATGCGTCGGCGCAATTACGGTGTGTCCGGTCTGCCTCAGCAGCTTGGCGCACCGGCTGCCCAGAAACCCGCCGGCTCCCGTTACCAGAATTTTCATGTTCGATCGACTTCCCTTCCCTAAGCGGAAAACGCGCTCGCGGCGCCGTTTTGCGGTTGCAGGATAAAACTTTTTTCATCATACTCTGCGGAAAACGCTTTGTCAACGCACAAAAAAGCCCCGGAGAGATCCGACTTCTCCGGGGCTGCGCATTTTATGCTTTAGTTTTTACAGGGGGATCATTCAAGCTCCAACCGACGGGAAGCGGGTGCCTGTTCGCTCTGCTTGGGCAGATTCAGTGTCAGCACACCGTCCTTGTAGGAGCCGGTAATCTTTTCGGCATCCACGCCGGTCAGGTCAAAGCTGCGGCGGAACGAGCCGTAGGAGCGTTCGCGGCGGACATAGCCGTTTTTGCCCTTTTCCTTGCTTTCCTGATTCCGGTGTGCAGTGATGGTCAGCGCACCGTCGCCGATATCGACCTTGATATCCTCTTTGTTAAAGCCGGGCAAATCAGCTTCCAGAACGTAATGGTCTCCGTCCTCACGGATATCGGTCTTGAATTCGGCAAGGTTCATGCTGCCGAAAAAGTTGTCAAAATCATGAAACGGATTATAAAGTTCATTGCGGGAAGCAAACGGTAACAGTTCAAACATAATAATTCCTCCATTCAAAATGCTCCGCGTCTGCGGATGATCGTCTGCCGATCCTTTTTCTTTCAGCCGGGATCAAACAGGTTTAGCGGCTTTAGGTTGTTCATGGGGCTCAACCTCTTTTCTTGTCCTCTGTTTCATTCAACGACTATATTCTACTGCGCGATTACGAAAAATGATTGCATGAGATTTTATCAAATTGTAAATATTAGCACTCTAACGCTTAGAGTGCTAATATTTTTGAAGCGACATGCAGCCAAAAAAAGAGGACACCTTTCGGTGCCCTCAAAAAAGCGGCGTAAAAATCAGTCTTTTTTGCTGGAAAGCGCGGCCATGGAAGCCTTGCAGGCGGCCTTCATCGCTTCGCTGCTGCCCTCATGGTTCATCATGTAACGCAGATGCTCCATCGCGTTTTTGCTGCCCATTACGCCAAGCGCTTTGGCGGAGGCTACGCGAACGGCATCGTCCGGATCGCGGAGAAGATTGATCAAAGCGTTGTAGCCGTCGTCGCCTTTGGTATTTCCCAAAGCAGCGGCCGCAGCGGCACGAACCTCGACGTCCTTATTGGTGCAGTAACCAAGCAGTTTGGATTGCTTGCCCTTTTCGCCGAGAGCGGCGATTTTTTCCAGTTTGTTTCCCATAACAGCATACCTCATTCAATAATAATTTTGACCGCCAGGCGGCCGCGCAGCGAACCGCCCCAAGTGGACCAATTGTAATGAAATAACACTACCGAGCTCATGATTAATAGTGTTAATGTTCCATATCATACTCATCTTATATGACTGCTGTATGGCTTAATTATGAACAAATTAAAAACATCCGAATAAATGTGACAAAATAAAATCTGATCCGATAAAAAATTCATAATTTATCCTTTGCGCTTTTGCCGTCTGTTTTTAAAAAAAGAAGAACAAAAACCTCTTTTTTTCTTGACCGCGAGGAAAATATGCCGTATGATTATACTAAATCAATCAGTTTGCCGGGAAAGCGCCGTCGGGAGGGGAAAGTTGCATGCTGCAGACACCGCCCGCCGCCGCGCAGGAGCAAAAAAAACGTTTTCGCCTTCTTCCGGCTACCCTTTTGGGGATCGTTCTTCTGGTGGGGATTTACTCTCGGATCGGCTGCCCGCTGCGCTGGCTGACGGGGCTTGCCTGCCCCGGGTGCGGGATGACGCGGGCCTTGGCGGCGTTGCTGCGGTTGAATTTTTCTGCGGCGCTGAGGATGCATCCGCTTGTCTGCCTGCTGCCGCTTGCCGCCGTTTGGGCGGCGCTTGGGCTTTCGGGGCGTCGACTGCCCCAAAGGGCAGAGCGGCGGTTGGTCGCTGTGGCTGTCGTTTTGTTTGTGGTAATTTACCTGATTCGGCTGTTTACGGGGGATCCTGTGGTAAAACCGGACTTTTCAAGCTCCGTTTTACATAATATACTATCCTTTTGGAGGGAATTGCTATGATTAAAGAGAGAAGCTTCTGGATGTATTTCCTTCTCAGCATGATCACCTGCGGTATTTACGGCATTGTGTTCTTTTACGGCTGGACGGAAGAAAACAATCAGGTCTGCGCTGGGGACGGAAAGGACAGCTACAACTACATCGTTGTGCTGCTGCTCAGTCTGATCACCTGCGGGATCTATTTTTACATCTGGATCTATCAGCGCGCGCAGCGCCTGCAGGACAATGCGCCGCGCTATGGCTTGCAGATCAGTGACACCGGCAGCAACGTGCTGCTGTTTACCATTCTCGGTTCGTTCATTGGAATCGGCCCGCTGATCGGCCAGTATTTCCTGATCAAAAACCAGAATGTTCTTGCGGCCGCGTATAACAACTACAATTTCGGTACCCCTGGCATGCCTTCGCAGCAATAATTCCCGTAGGGAAAGAAAATCTGGCGCGAATGGAGCGGAGCAGGTAAAGGTAGTGCGGCGCTTTCCGCGTCTGTAAAACAATTAAAGATGATTTCGGCAAAGAGGCGTGATCCTGGTCACGCCTCTTTTTTCTGCGGCGGGGTCGGCCCCAAAAGAACCCGCTTGACAGATTTCCTGTCGGACAGTATTATGAAAGAACACGGAAAGGGGGACGTAAGGAATGCCGATTCAGTTTTGGATCTTTTTGATTCCGGCGGCGGTGCTGCTTCTTTGCGGGCTTTATACGCGGCGCAAACGCAGGCGGTGGCCGAGCTTTTCGGTTGGGCTGATCCTGTGCGACGGTTTTTTTCTGGCCTGCACGATGGTCGTCAGCATACAGCTGCGTTTGCTGCTGCAGGCGAATGAAAAGCCGATGGCAAGCGGCTCGTACCGACTGCCTATCAAGCGTTTTGCCGATGCGCTCATTCGCGGCCGAATGAGCGCGTCCGCCTGTGCCGAGGCGTACGGGTGGCTGCGGGTGATCACGATCATTTTCGTCCTCTGCACCATTATTTCGATGGTGTGGGAATGCTATCGGATTTTTTCCGTTCCGCCGGAGCTGGCCGCCGCGCAGAAAAAGCTTTCGGAACGGGAGGAAAGGCTGCACCGGTGGATTCCGGTCGGCAAAGAAAAGGAGCGCGAGCCGCATGAGCGCAAAAACAAATTGTGATTACTGCATCAATTATATTTACGATGAGGAGACCGGGTGCTATGAATGCGCCGTTTCGCTGGATGAAGACGAAATGGATCGGTTTCTGTCGCATTCTTTTCGCGAATGCCCGTATTTTCAGTTTGATAATGAATATAAAATGGTGCAGAAGCAGAACTGATTCAGGCGTGCCCGGCCGGGCCAAAGCGCTGAACAAAAACAGAAAGGATGTGCCGTTGTTATGAAACAGATTCCTTTGGGCAGCACCAGGGTGCAGATGCCGCAGGTCGCGTTGGGATGCATGCGGATTTCCTCGCTGGAGCTTGCCGATGCAGAGCGGCTGATCGAAACCGCACAGGAGTGCGGGATCAACTTTTTTGACCATGCCGATATTTACGGCGGCGGTGAAAGCGAGAAAATATTTGCCCGCGCAGCTCGCCTGACCCCCTCACGGCGAGAGCAGATGACGATCCAGTCCAAGTGCGCTATTCATGACGGGATTTACGATTTTTCGCGGGATTACATTTTAAAATCGGTGGACGGAATTTTGCGGCGGCTGCAGACGGAGTATCTCGACATTCTTCTGCTGCACCGGCCGGACACGCTGATGGAGCCGGAAGAGGTCGCCGAAGCGTTCGACCGTCTGCAGAAAAGCGGCAAGGTGCGCTGGTTTGGCGTCAGCAACCACAATCCGATGCAGATCGAGCTGCTCAATCAGGCGTGCGGCGG
Organism: Clostridiales bacterium; assembly: GCA_019421725.1. GTDB lineage: Bacteria > Bacillota > Clostridia > Oscillospirales > Acutalibacteraceae > CAKXIK01. The sequence goes on from JAHZES010000014.1 coordinate 18,680, forward strand.
ACGTGTGCTGATCGACCAGCTGCAGCTGAGCCTGACCGAATGCGGCATGATCGACGCCGGGCTGAATGTGAATATGCACAAGGATGACGGGATCAACCGCGATGGCTCCGTGCTTGAATATTGCCGGTTGAACAAAATCACCATTCAGGCGTGGAGCCCGTTTCAGTACGGCTTTTTTGAGGGACCGTTTGTTGGCAACACCGAAAAGTTCCCAAAGCTGAACGGGGTGCTGTCCCGCCTTGCAGAAGAACACGGCGTTACGCCGACCGCAATCGCAGCTGCGTGGATCTGCCGGCATCCGGCAGGGATTCAGCTGATTGCAGGAACGACCAGCCCCGCCCGCCTGCGCGAGATCTGTGCCGGAGCGGGAGTGGAGCTGAGCCGTGCCGAGTGGTATGAGCTTTATAAATCCGCAGGTAAAACGCTGCCGTAAAGGCTGCCTGCAAAATCGATTTAGGAGATGGTCATGATGTCTGTTCAAAATCAGCAGAAAAACGCCGACCGGTTCACCGGTTTTCCGATGTTTACGACCGTGCAAGACCCGCCGTGCCGGAATATCCGGTGAAACTGATCTGTGAATATCTTGGCAGGCGTCCGGAGCTGACGGTCGATCTGGGGAGCGGAACGGGTCTCTCTTCTCTTGTGTGGAAGGAGCATTGCGACCGTGTGATCGGCGTGGAGCCGAACGGAGAGATGTTGGCCGAAGCCAGAAAAAAAGAAGGGGGAAACCTTTCGTTCCGTCAGGGCTTCAGCAACCGGACCGGGCTGGACTCAGAGTGTG
>JAHZES010000140.1 GCA_019421725.1 Clostridiales bacterium
AATCCATTACAACAACACGGCGTTCCGGATACTTAGCCTTCAGTTCGTCCGCCATCATCTGCGCAACGTTGCAGGTGCCGCTCAGCGCAGAGGAAAAAGCAACATAAAGCAAATCTTCTCCGGCGGAGAGCACCTTTTCAAAAGCATCTCTGCAGGTTTCCGCATTTAATGCCGCCGTTACCAGCACATCTCCGCTGCGAAGCATCGTATAAAATTTTTTGTTGTCAGTTTTTTCACCCTTCACATAACTGGTGTATTCCTTCATCCCGTTTCGCACGGTCATGGAAAGCACCGTAATGTCAAGTTCATCGATTAATTCATCCGTCAAATTGCAGCAGGAATCGGTTATCAGAGCAAAGCTCATGCGGTTCATCTTCCTTTCATCCTTTGTTTTGCCCCGGCATATCGGCGCTTTTTTGAGTCGGTTCTTTTATTTCTTCCGATTTTGTTTCTGTTGTGTCCGCTCGATCACCCTGCAAAACGGGAGAGCTGTTTTCGTCATTACGGCGATTCCGTCTGATCGCAAAAAAGCCGACAACAGACATTACCAGCGCGCCGAGCGCATCCACGATCAAATCCTCCATCGTGTCAGTAAGCGCTTCCCGTCCTATCAGCATCTCTCCGCTTTCCAAACGGAACTTCTGCATGTTCAGCCCAAGGATCCCGTCAAAGGTGAATTCGTAAATTTCCCACAGGACGCCAACCGCCGCCGCAAAGCAAAACGCAAACAGCGATACGAAGAGCGGCGACAGATTGATCTTGACATTTTTACTGCGGTTGAGCCGGTTGACAACTGAAAAACCGAGTGTACCAAGCATTCCACCGCTGAAGGTGTGCAGAATAGTATCCCAATTTTCAAAGCGGTAATAAAAGCTTCGTACCTCTCCCAGATAAATTGCACCATACAAAAAAACAAAAAACAGAATTTCCATGGAATCCGGAATTTCAAATTTCAGCTTCCGCTCCAGCATCATCGGCAGAAACATAATGACAGCACCGGCCGCACACTGCAGAAGCATGAGGACATAGTCGCTTTTCTGGCGGTATTCCGTATTAGCGGAATCGTCCGGTGCGACCGAAAGCATTACGGCGGCGTAGATGATGGAAAGTACCAGCGATACAAATACAAACCAGAAAATTCCTTTTTTCCATCGTGATTTCGTGCTTTCCTTCAGCATTTGGCTCTCCTCTCCGTGCGGGTCATTCCTGCGTCATCATGCGATACATCGCTTCCAGGCAAATAACCGCATGGCGGCGCAGCTCCTCCGGGTCGCAATGTTCACCCGCCGTGTGCATTCCGCCGCTTTTTCCGCCGGTAAATTCTGCACCGAAGGCAACGCCGCGGCCTTGCAGCGCACGCGCATACGTTCCACCGCCGGTAGCATAAACCAGCGCCTTTTCCCCCGTGACATCCTCGTATGCGCCGCACAAAAGCTGCACAAGGCTGCTTTCCGGAGGAAGATAAAGCGGCTTTGCGTGATGCAGGATCCGGCACGAAACTCCCGCCTGCTCCGCAGCCGCGCGCAAAGCGGCAATCAGCTCTTCGCCGTTTTTGGTGACCGGATAACGGATATCGCAGCCGATCCGAATGGCATCGTGATCTGTTTTCAGATATCCGACATTCAACGTCAAACCGCCGGAAGGCTCATCCTCACATTTAACACCGAGAGAAGCGCCGTCCAGCTCACGGCCAATTTTTTCAGCGACAAAGTCACACACAGCGCTCCCTGTAGAACCCATGGCGTTCTTTAAAAGCTGCAGAAGCGCAGTCGCCGCGTTATTGCCCTTATGCGGCTCCATAGCGTGCGCCGCCGCGCCGGAAACGATCAAATTGATTTCACCGCACGTTTCCATCACAGAAACACCGCACGGCGAAGTTGGCGCCAGCTTGCGCAGGCGCGCTGCCAGCTCATAATCGTTCGGCAGAGAAGCGGAAGCCTTGCCGACAACCGCATTGACCGCTTCTCCTCCGCTGACCGCAAAGCGGGCGATTTTCGGAGAAGAAAATTCAAATTGCAGAATTCCCTTTTCCCTGTTGCAGACGGTATATTCAGAATCCGGAGTAAAGGCCGCGCGCGGCAACGGATGCGCAGAAAAATACTGTTCCAGGTCTTCCATTCCGTGTTCCTCGCCTGCACCGAAAATAACGCGCATTTCGCGTTTTCCGGTTATCCCGGCATCCTTCAGCGCTTTCAGGCAATACAGCGCCACCACAGCCGGACCCTTGTCATCGGCAACGCCGCGCCCGAACCACAGCCCGTCCTGCTCTGTCAGCGTAAAGGGGTCGGTCTTCCAGCCGGTTCCTGCCGGTACGACATCTACATGCGCCAAAACAGCATCGTATTCCTCGCCGCAGCCCCAGGAGGCATGTCCGGCGTAATTCCCTGTATTCTCGGTTTTCAGGCCCATTTCTTCGGCACGGCGCAGAATAAATTCAAGGGCACGTGCGCTTTCCTCGCCAAACGGCTTACCCGGCCGTTCCTCTCCCTTAACAGAAGGAATCGCGACCAGCGCCGCCAGATCCTGTTCTATCTGATCCCAGTCCTTCAGGATACGTTCTCCAAACATGAAAACTCCCCTTTTCAAAATTAATTAATGACGCTCCCTTAACCGAAAAAGCGTTGGCTCTTCGGCAGGTTACCTTTTTTATTCTATCATAGTTTGCTCACATTTGCAAAACAAAAGGCCAAAAAACACCCTGCTGCGATTATTTTTTGCAGAGCTATGGCTTTTTTGCGCAAAAGATGATAAAATAATAACGAATTGAGAGTATGCACCCTTTTGCAGCATACCGGTTCGGAGGTTTGCATCATGATTCTTGCGCTTGATATCGGTAACACAAACATTACCATTGGTTGCTACAACGGCGATCGACTGAAATTTATTTCCCGCATGGCAAGCGATTCTTCCCGTATGGAAGATCAATACGCGATTGAGCTGCGGGATATTCTGGATATCAACGGCGTCTGCGCACAGGAAATCGAAGGTTCGATCATCAGCTCGGTCGTTCCTCCGCTGACGACCTACATTCGCCGCGCTGTGGTAAAAATTACAAAAACACATCCTTTACTGGTTGGCCCCGGCATTAAAACAGGGTTGGATATCCGTATTGACAATCCCGCCTCTTTGGGCGCAGACTTTGTCGCCGGCTGCGTTGCCGCTCTGGATCGGTATCCGTGCCCTTCGATCATTATCGATATGGGTACCGCAACCACATTCGCCGTGTTGGATGCGCAAAAGGCCATGGTGGGCGGCTGCATTATGCCCGGTGTGCGGATCTCTCTGGAGGCGCTCTGCGGCCGAACGGCGCAGCTGCCGCAAATCAGTCTTGAAGCTCCCCGCCGTGTAATCGGCAAAAATACAACCGATTGCATGGCATCCGGTTCCGTTTTAGGCGCCGCTGCGATGATCGACGGAATGTGCTCCCGAATTGAAGCCGAGCTGAAAGCCCCCTGTACCGTCATCGCGACCGGCGGGCTGGCTCATGTCGTGATTCCGCATTGTACCCGTGAAATTTTTCTCGATGAAAATCTGCTTCTGGACGGTCTTCGCATGCTTTATCAGCGAAATCAGGAAAAATAAACACCATTTGACCCGGTATAAAAAGCTTGGGGTCGTTCGGGCTTTTGCCCTACCGGTCGCTGCGGAGCCTTTTGCCCGCAAGCGGTTTCCTGGCGGCATGACCGTAATTCCCCGCTTTTTATCATACATTATGCGCTGCATCCGAACCGGAGCAGCAGCAGGAGGAATTGAATATGAAAAAAAAGCAGATCGTTTACCTGACGCAGCTCGCGCTGCTTTCCGCCATTGTATGGCTGATGGCGTTCACGCCCATCGGTTACCTGCATACGGCCGGGCTTGAGATCACGTTTATCCTGATCCCGGTTATTGTGGGCGGAATTGTCCTTGGCCCGGCAGCCGGCTCCGTTCTTGGCTTACAGTTTGGTATTACCAGCTTTATTCAGTGCTTCGGCATCAGCTTTTTCGGCGCTGCTCTGCTTTCCATCAACCCGCTTCTAACGTTTTTGCTCTGCATTGTGCCCCGTACTTTGATGGGTTTTCTGGTCGGCGTTATTTTCCGTGCATTGCAGCGGGCAGACCGATCTCCGGCAGGCATCCTTTCCTTTTCTATCTCTTCCCTGTGCGGTGCGCTGCTGAACACCATTTTCTTCATGGGTTTGGTGATCTGCTTTTTCTGGCACACGGAATACATTCAGTCCATTTGCAGCGCTCTGAACGCCTCCAACGTTTTACTTTTCGTCATTTTCTTCGTCGGCGGCAACGGCGCAGTCGAGGCTGCTGTTTGCTTTGTTCTCGGCACGGCGATTTCCAAAGCGCTCGTGGCTGCGAACCGCCGTCTCCAATAATATTGCTGCAGGATATGCAACCGACACTATACTCAAAAGAGGGTTTCAAACCGGTTTTCATCGGTTTGAAACCCTCTTTTGAATCATCGGCAAAATTATTGATTTTCGCCGTTGTCATCCGTTTCAGACGAACCGCTCTGACCTTTTTTACGGTTATTGAGCACCATAACAATTGCAGCGACAGCCAGAGCAACCACCGCAACACCGAGTATCACAAGCCAGATCCAGGTATGATTATTTCCTCCTGTTTCGGGAGCTAAAACACCGGCAACCGCCGCATTCTGCAAAAGCAGCTTTTTCATGATATCACTCCTTCTCGTTTTCTCTATCCTTCAGCACCGGCTCCGCGTTAATTTCTGCTGAACTCCGTCAATTTCAATCCCTCGTTGTGATCGAGCGCCCAATCGATATTCCACGGGCTGGTAAACAGCAGCAGGTTATTCCCCTTAAGATCCTGAACGCATTTGGTGTCTGAGCTTAAATGCAATTTTTTAGGATCTATCTCCGGGTTTGCGATCCAGCGAATTTCCGAATACGGCAATCCACTCATAACAATTTCGACATTATACTCGTTTTGCAGCCGATACTGCAGAACTTCAAACTGCAGCGTACCGACAACGCCGACGATGACCTCTTCAAGGCCTCCGCCAAGCTCCTTGAATATCTGGATCGCACCCTCCTGCGCAATCTGTTCCATTCCCTTTACAAACTGTTTGCGCTTCATTGTGTCTTTTTGGCGCACCAGCATAAAATGTTCCGGCGCAAAAGTGGGGATTCCTTCAAACTTAACCTTAAAATTCGGAGAAGCGACCGTATCACCGATAGAAAAAATACCCGGATCAAATACGCCGATGATATCGCCTGCATATGCTTCTTCTATAATTTCCCGGTCCTGCGCCATCAGCTGCTGCGGCTGCGAAAGCTTGATCTTTCGGCCGCCCTGCACATGCTGCACTTCCATCCCCTTTGCAAACCTTCCGGAGCAGATGCGCATGAAAGCGATACGGTCACGGTGCGCCTTGTTCATATTCGCCTGAATCTTAAATACAAAGGCGGAAAAACGCT
>JAHZES010000141.1 GCA_019421725.1 Clostridiales bacterium
AGGCATCCGTCGCTTCAATATGCTTTGCTGCGTTTACAATGTTTTTTGCGACCAGTCCTGTACCGGTGGCAAGCTCCAGGACCGTCATGCCTTTTACGACCGGTCGGATCAGTTTATACATCTTTTCGTATGCAGCCCGGTCCTTCCGCATAAATCGGTCGTACAAGCGGGCGTTTCTGTCCCAAAAGCTCTTTTTCATCATGCTCGATCTCCGTGGTTAGAATATGCTAACTGGCGTGTCTTTGAAAAGCCGCCTTGCGGCAGCCAGATCCGTTTATCCAAATAGCTTTTTGCAGACGCCGTACATCGGCGCTGAAGATGCGGATTGCCAAGTGTGCTTTGCAGGGAATGGGAGAGGCAGCTTTGAATACCGTTGCGGCAATCACTTCAACACCGCATCAACATGACCGCATTGGATTATCCGGTCATATTATATAACGGCTTGCCGACATTTGCAAGAGAAGAAAAGGAAAATACCGTTTATGTCGGCACGGCATTGCAATTTGCGTTTGTTTATTCTCTGCCGTTCCGAGACAGTAGACTTTACGGTACATACGATAAAATAAGATCCGAGCCCTCATTTAGTGATATGAGAGTTCGGATCTGCAATTTATGCCGGAGAAAGCACAAGCCGATAAAGAAGAAAGAGAAGGCAAAACAGTACCGGCCTTTGGCGAGAACCGCTTTTTACGGCGGGCTTATCTTACCAGTCGCGGGAATCCGGAACAGGAAGCCATTTGCCGTTTTCCAGAACGGATTGCTGGCTGATCAGCCCGGGCAGCGTCATATCAAGCGCAGCGTGTATGTCGATGGGCACTTTTTTGCCCTCGTAAAGCGCGTTGATGTAGTCGATCATGGTGATCACATCTGCGCCGGCATGACCGTCGCGGTTGTTTTCATCGGTGTGATCCAGCCAGATCTTCGGCACAAACTTCTCTTCATGCTTGGAAAGGTCGTCCCAGGTTTCTTTTTCGCTGATTCCGTCCAGCCACAGCTCGTCGCGATGAACCGTGGTTCCTCCAATGCTCTGGTACGCGCCCTTGGTACCCTCCAGAACAAAGTTGAGTCCGTAGGGCCGCGGGGAGGACAGATTATTTTTGATTTTGATCAACCTGTTTTTTTCGGTCTTGCACAGCATAACATAGCTGTTGTCCCTTTGCAGTGGATTCCCGTCGAGATCGTTCAGGCTTCGGCCGCTGCCCATGCAGCAGACGCTGCTGATGCGGTCGTTGGCGAACCAGGAAAGGATCGGGCCGAGGCAATGACTGCCATATGTAATTCCGCCGACGTCATACAGCCACTGTTTGCGCCAGGGCGTTTTGGGGATCAGATATCTGCAGTCGTGGTTGTATTCGCCCTCTGCATAAAATACTTCGCCGAGAAATCCGCCCTGAACAAGATTTCGCATGACCATATAAGGGCGCATATAATTGCAGTTTTCCCCCATCATGTACTGAGCCTTGGAACGTTTGCATGCAGCGACGAGCTGGCGGCATTCGTCGACCGAAACGGCGGCGGTCACTTCGCTGAAAACATTAATGTTTTTTTCCAGAGCCAAAAGCGATTGGGATACGTGCAGCGGCATGGGAGTGCCGATGATTACCGCATCCAGATCCTCCTGCTCCAGCATTTCTTCATAATCGGTATACCTTTTCACGTCGGGAAGGTTGTGCATGGCCTCTGCCATAGCGTCAGGGTTGCGGTCGCAGACTGCGGCCAACCGTGCGCGGCCCGTTTTGGAAAACGCGTCCAGAAACGCCTTCGGCCGTCCGCCGATTCCGACAATACCGAAATTAAGCAGTTGATTTAACAATTCGAACATCTCCTTTGATTTCAGCGGGTTGCAAAATCGTAAAAACCTTGAGGTTTTTCTGTTGAAGAGAAATTTTTTGATTGCGGCGCGTGTGCGGAAGGTATTTGGCGCTCTTAATTTGATTTGTACCAGCGCATTTCATTACCGTATCGGTATGAAATTGAAATGTTTTGAAATTCTGAATTACCGCCGTATTGGGAACATGACATTCCCCGATGCAAAAAAGCTTTTCATAGACAGACTGATCGTACAGTTCCAATTTTTGCTGCTTCTAAAGCATCTCCATTCTATACTATTTTACAGAATACTGTCAATAACGAAAAAGAATAAAAAACAGAAATTTGCCATACAACACAAACAGACCGCAAAGGTAACCGTTTTTGATGTTTCCCTTGCAGTCTGTTTTTACTTTTCAGAACAGAAAGCGACCGATGTGGCGGCAGCTCCCGTCAGGTCAGGAGGCCTTATAAATTTCGTTAGCCTCTTTTGTCAGGACATCGCCGCCGATGGAATTGAACTGCTCAACGACGGTGTCATAATAGGAGATTGGCTGCTCGCCGGTGATAATGGCGATTTTTGCGTCATCAAGCAGCGTGGTGACTTCGTCAAGGTAATCGCCCTGAGAAGGCAGAACGTCGATGAGGGCATTGGTGTAGCCGTGGGTTTTGATCTCTCCGTACTGCTTGTCTGCCCAGACAAAGCGCGCACCATTGGCCTTCTTGTAAGCATCGGAGGCGTAGGAGAAGGCGAGCATGCCGTTTGCGCCGCGTGCACAGTAGCTGTCCACCGCAGAAAATTCTTCCTTTACCATCGGGATATCGTTTTTGTACTCCCAGTGTTCATTTTCAATACCGAGGTAGGAAACAAAATAGTCTTCGACATTCTTATAACCGCCGGTAGTCTCGCAGATGCTCAAGAACTTTTTAAAACGGGCTTCGTCCGCCACAAACTGCTTGGAGAATACGCAGTCCGGGTAAGCTGCGGCGCCGGTAGGAGTGCCGAATTTTCCGTCAGGGCCGACGGGGGCGTCGCCAAAGCCAAACTGCAGATCGGGGTTGGTTTCTGGCAGAACAGTCGGTGTTGCAATCGCGTTGCAGCCCATTTCAACAGCCTCCGGTGTGCACCAGTGGTAAAACTGTCCCAAACCGGTCAAACCGATGCGCTCTTCTGCAAAGGAGTGGGAAATTGCCCAGTAACCGCCCTTGTTTTCGCCTGTAATAAATTCGGGGTCAAGAATTCCGTCCGCATACATCTGTGCAAGGAAGGCAAGCGCGTCTTTACCGCCCTCCTGCATAATGTCATATGCAAGGGTTCCGTCGGACTGCTCCAGCCAGATATCCTCGGCAACGCCAAAGGCACCGTAGAACATGGAGAGCGCTCCGGAGGAAAAGCCGTAGGTATCTTTCTTGCCGTTGCCGTCCGGGTCGTTGTTTGCAAATTTATAGAGAACATCCTTAAACTCATTCAACGTGGTGGGAGTGCCCTCAAAACCGACAGCCTTCAGCCAGTCAAGGTTCCAGATCGTCGGAGGCGGATACATGGCGTTAACGTTTACCTGCGGCAGCGTATACATCAGGCTGTCAATGGTAGCAACGGCAAAGCCGACATCCCCGGCCTTTTTTTCAATTTCGTCATAGATCAGCGGGGCGTTTTCCTTCAGGAATTCTTTTGTGAAGCCGCCCAGATAGCCCTGGTTGTAATAGCCGACCATTGTGGCTCTGCTTGTGCTGGAAGAGAAAACATCGGGAATGTTGCTTCCGCCGGACAATTCAAGATTCAGCAGTTCGGCGTAGTTTGCAGTTTCCAGGTACAGAATTTCAAAATTGCAGTTGAGTTTTTCTTCCCAGTAGGTTTCGACTGCAGAGTTGTCGTCCGGCACACCGGAAAGCGCTTTTGCAATTTTAAACGTGTAACGCTCTTCGGGCTGAGAAGCAGCCTCGCTTGAATCTGCCGCGGCAGAAGAGGCGCCCTGCTGGGACGAGGACGGTGTTTTTGCGCAGCCGCATATGCTGACTGCGAGCACAAAAACCGCCAGTGCAATGGAGACCAATTTTTTCATGTTCTTTTTCCTCCGTTTTAAATAAATTATGATCAGCCGCAAGGACTGTAATCATCTTTAACCTTTTAGGGAGCCGACAATGATGCCCTTGACGAAATACTTCTGTGCAAATGGATAAACGCACAGGATCGGCAATGTTGCCACAAAAATTGCCGCCGCCTTTAGTCCGTCTGGGTTTGACATAACGTCGTCCGGCGTTACGCCCATTTCGATCATCTGTGTGCTTCCCTGCAGTACGATGCGGCGGAGCACGACCTGCAGCACAAATTTATCGGCGTCGCGGATGTATACCAGGCAGTCAAACCACGCGTTCCAATGGGACACGGCGACCCAAAGAGCAATGGTTGCAAGAACCGGCGTAGAAATTGGATAAATCAACGAAAACAGGATGCGAAGGTTGCCGGCGCCGTCGATACGGCCGGATTCTTCGATTGCGGCGGGAATTTGCTGAAAAAAGTTTCGCATAATAACCAGATTATAGGTGCTGATCAGGCACGGCAGAATCATGGACCAGATAGAGTTTTTCATGCCGATTTCACACATGACCAGATAAGTCGGGATCAGGCCGCCGCTGAAAAACATAGTAAATACAACAAATCCCATCCAAAATGTGCGGTGAGGGAAAAATGGCTTTGAAAGGCAGTAGGCGCCGATGCTGGTTAGCAGCACCGCAAGAACGGTGCCCACTACCGTGCGACAAATAGTGTTTAAATATCCGCTCCAGATGTACTGCGAGCGCAGCATTATGGAATAGTTGGAAAACGACATTTTGCCGAAATCAAAGTCAAATCCGCCGAGAGAGGCCGATGCAGCGGTGGAGAAGGACGTCAGCAGCAGCGAAGCGAACGGAAACAGGACACTGATGCAGAAAAGAGTGATCAGAAGTCCGTTGATAAAATTAAAAATACGGCTGGGAAGTTTTTGACGAATCATGTTTTTTCTCCTTTCTCATCAGAATTACCAGATTCCGTTATCATTTACCCGCTTGGAGATTGCGTTTGTTAAAATAACCAGCGCGAATGAAATAACGTTTTTGAACAGCCCCACCGCAGTGGAAAAGCTGAACTGCATATCGGTAAGGCCCTTGCGATAAACGAATGTGTCGATAATATCGGAAACCTTCATGACGGAATCGTTATACATATTGAAAATTTGGTCAAAGCCGGCGTTGATAATAGAACCGGAGGTTAAAATCAATTGAATTGTAATAACGGGAGCAATGGACGGAAGAGTGATTTTTATAATTTGCTGAAACCGGTTTGCGCCGTCAATAACGGCTGCTTCATACATCTGGGAATCGATTGACGTAATTGCGGCGATATAAATGATGGACCCCCAGCCGACGCTTTGCCAGATCCCGGTCGTAATCAGGGTAAACCGAAACCATTTCGGATCTCCCATAAAATAGATGCTGTCAATGCCGACTGCATTGAGAATCTGGTTGACAATACCGGTACTCGGAGAAAGAATCTGTGTGAAAACACCGGCCAACACGACCCAGGAAAGAAAATGGGGCAGATAGGAAATCGTTTGCGAAACCTTTTT
>JAHZES010000142.1 GCA_019421725.1 Clostridiales bacterium
TGATACATTTTCAGTTCCGGTCCGACAACGATTACGGAACGGCCGGAGTAATCGACTCGCTTGCCGAGCAGGTTCTGGCGGAACCGGCCCTGCTTACCCTTAAGCATATCGGAAAGCGATTTGAACGGGCGGTTGTTCGGCCCGGTTACCGGGCGGCCGCGGCGGCCATTGTCAATCAGAGCGTCAACCGCTTCCTGCAGCATGCGCTTTTCATTGCGGACGATAATATCCGGGCCGCCCAGCTCCAGCAGGCGCTTAAGGCGGTTATTGCGGTTGATGACGCGGCGGTAGAGGTCGTTTAAATCGGACGTTGCAAAACGGCCGCCGTCCAGCTGAACCATCGGGCGAAGGTCCGGCGGAATAACCGGCAATACATTGAGGATCATCCATTCCGGGCGGTTGCCGGAGATGCGGAACGAATCCACAACCTCCAACCGCTTGAGCAGACGGACTCGTTTCTGCCCGCTGGCGTTCTCCAGCTCTGCCTTCAGGCTTTCGGAAAGCTCGTCAAGGTCGATCTCGGCCAACAGCTGCTGAATTGCTTCCGCGCCCATGCCCGCTTTAAAATCGCCCTCATCATATTTTTCGCGAAGCTCGCGGTATTCTTTTTCGCTGAGCATCTGCCCCTTGGAAAGCTCTCTTGCGCAGCCGGGGTCTGTTACGATATACATCGCAAAATAAAGCACCTTTTCCAGCATACGGGGAGAGATGTCCAGAATCAAGCCCATGCGGGAGGGAATCCCCTTGAAATACCAGATGTGCGAAACCGGCGCAGCCAGTTCAATATGACCCATGCGCTCACGGCGCACCTTGGCCCGCGTTACCTCAACGCCGCAGCGGTCGCAGATTTTACCCTTATAGCGAATGCGTTTATATTTGCCGCAGTGGCACTCCCAGTCCTTCTGCGGCCCAAAAATACGCTCGCAGAACAGGCCGTCGCGCTCGGGCTTCAGGGTTCGGTAGTTGATCGTTTCCGGCTTTTTGACCTCACCGTAAGACCATTCTCTGATCATTTCGGGTGAAGCAAGACCGATCTTAATCGATTCGAATGCGTTAAATTCCATGCTTATAACCTCCTGTCAATCAGAAATCAGTCTTCCGGATCAAACTCCTCCGGCTGTGCGTCGTCCTCAAAACCGAAGTCCTCTTCCTCATCCTCGTCGGAATCGGAAGCAAAAATCGAATTTTCTTCGGAATCCGGGTCAATGTTGTAGCCGTCCATGTCGTCGCTGTCATTGACGTATTTTTCATCAAAGCTGTCGTCCACCGGAGTCAGCCCCATATCATCATCGTCGTCAAAATCCTGGCGCAGATCGATCTCCTCGTTGTTCTGGTCGAGAACCTTCACATCGAGGCACAGGGACTGCAGTTCCTTGATCAAAACCTTAAACGATTCCGGAATGCCCGGCTTCGGCACGTTCTGGCCCTTGACGATCGCTTCATATGTCTTGACGCGGCCCACCACGTCGTCAGACTTGACGGTCAGGATCTCCTGCAGAGTATAGGCTGCGCCGTAAGCTTCCAGCGCCCAAACTTCCATTTCGCCGAAGCGCTGGCCGCCGAACTGAGCTTTACCGCCCAGAGGCTGCTGGGTAACGAGGGAGTACGGGCCGGTGGAACGGGCATGGATCTTATCGTCAACCAGATGGTGCAGCTTGAGGTAATACATATAGCCGACGGTAACGGGATTGTCGAACGGCTGACCAGTACGCCCGTCGTACAGGATCGTCTTGCCGTCCTCACGGAGCCCCGCCTGCTTAAGGCATTCGCGGATGTCGGCCTCGTGCGCACCGTCGAACACCGGCGTCATCACCTTCCAGCCAAGCGCCGCGGCGGCGCGGCCAAGATGAACCTCGAGCACCTGCCCGATATTCATTCGGGAAGGAACGCCCAACGGGTTCAAAACAATATCCAGCGGGGTGCCGTCCGGCAGGAACGGCATATCCTCCACCGGGAGAATGCGGGAAACAACACCCTTGTTGCCGTGGCGGCCGGCCATTTTATCGCCGACGGAAATCTTTCTCTTCTGAGCAATATAGCAGCGGACGATCTCGTTGACGCCCGGGCTCAGCTCGTCGCGGCTGTTTTCGCGGTTAAAGATCTTCACGTCGACCACGATGCCGTATTCGCCGTGGGGAACGCGCAGGGAGGTGTCGCGCACCTCGCGCGCTTTTTCGCCGAAAATCGCACGCAGCAGCCGTTCCTCGGCGGTCAGCTCGGTTTCACCCTTCGGGGTCACCTTACCGACCAGAATATCTCCGGCATGCACTTCGGCGCCAATGTGAATAATGCCTCGTTCGTCAAGATCCTTCAGCGGTTCGTCGCCCACGTTCGGAATATCGCGGGTGATCTCCTCCGCGCCAAGTTTCGTGTCGCGCGCTTCCACCTCATATTCCTCAATGTGGATAGACGTGAACACATCGTCGCGAACAACCTTTTCACTGAGCAGAACGGCGTCCTCGTAGTTGTAGCCTTCCCACGTCATAAATCCGATCAGCGCATTTTTGCCAAGGCTGATCTCTCCGTTGCAGGTGGACGGGCCGTCGGCGATCACATCGCCGGCCTCCAGCCGGTCTCCGACATTGACGATCGGCACCTGATTAAAGCAGGTTCCCTGATTGGAACGCAGAAATTTAATGATCTCATAACGGTCAATATCGCCGTCGTCCTTCTCGACGGTAACCATATCGGCGCTGACGCTCTTGACCACGCCGGCGTTTCTGCAGATAACGCAGACACCGGAATCGACCGCGGCTTTGTATTCCATACCGGTGCCGACGATCGGGTTGCTGGTTTTGAGCAGCGGAACTGCCTGCCGCTGCATGTTGGAACCCATCAGCGCACGGTTGGCGTCGTCGTTTTCCAGGAACGGAATCATGGCCGTGGCAACAGAAACGACCATCTTCGGAGAAACGTCCATGAAATCGACCTTATCGCGCTCAATTTCAACAAAGCTGTCGCGCAGACGGGCGTTAACGCGCGGGCGAACAAAGCGGTGCTCGTCATCCAGCGGCTCATTGGCCTGTGCGACTACATATTCGTCCTCCACATCGGCGGTCATGTAAACCACCTCGTCGGTGACCTGGTGCGTCTCTTTATCCACGCGGCGGTAGGGCGCCTCCACAAAGCCGTATTCGTTGATGCGCGCATACGTCGCCAGGTAGGAGATCAGACCGATGTTCGGGCCTTCCGGCGTCTCGATCGGGCACATGCGGCCGTAGTGCGTGTAGTGAACGTCGCGGACCTCGAAACCTGCGCGGTCACGGGAAAGACCGCCCGGCCCCAAAGCGGAAAGGCGGCGCTTGTGCGTCAGCTCGGCAAGCGGGTTGGTCTGGTCCATAAACTGAGAAAGCGGAGACGAACCGAAGAACTCCTTGATCGCCGCCAGAACCGGGCGGATGTTGATCAGGGCGTTCGGCGTCATGGCGTCGACCTCGCTGGCCTGCAGCGTCATGCGCTCGCGGATCACACGCTCCAAACGGGAAAAGCCGATGCGGAACTGGTTCTGCAGCAGCTCGCCGACCGAACGGATGCGGCGGTTGCCCAAATGGTCAATATCATCGGTAGTTCCCAGCCCGCAGGCAAGGCAATTCATATAGTTAATGGTAGCAAAAATATCGTCGTTGATAATATGCTTCGGCGTCAGCTCATCCAGATGGGCCCGAACGGCGTCCTTCAACGCCTCTTCATCGTCGCCGCAGCTGTCGAGCAGGTCGCACAGAACGGAAAAACGAACCTTTTCAAGCACGCCGCATTCCTTCTTGGCGTCAAACGAAACAAAGTCGTTGATATCCACCATGCCGTTAGAAATGATCTTAACGGTGCGGTCGCCTTCGACGGTGGCATACGCCACGGAAACGCCGGCTTTTTCAAGCTTTTCGGCTTTTTCACGGGTAACGATCTCGCCTTCCTCGGCAAGCATTTCGCCCGTACGCGGGTCCGCGATCGGATAAAGCAGCTTCTGCCCGGCCAAACGGCCGGCGATGCCCAGCTTTTTGTTGTATTTATACCGTCCCACGCGGGAAAGATCGTAACGGCGGGGATCGAAGAACAGGTTGTCCAAATGCGTTTTCGCGCTTTCCACCGTCGGCGGCTCGCCCGGGCGCAGCTTGCGGTAGATCTCGATCAGCGCTTCCTCGGTGTTGCGGCAGCTTTCCTTTTCGAACGATGCGCGGATGCGGTCGTCATCGCCGAAGAAATCGAGGATCTCCTGGTCGGTGCCGAGCCCGAGCGCACGGATAAAGACCGTGATCGGGATCTTGCGGTTTTTGTCGATCCGGACGTAAAACACATCGTTGGCATCGGTTTCATATTCCAGCCACGCGCCGCGGTTCGGAATAACGGTTGCCGAAAACAGCTCCTTGCCGGTGCGGTCGTGCTCCATCTTGTAATAGACGCCCGGTGAACGGACCAGCTGGGAAACGATGACACGCTCGGCACCGTTGATGACAAAGGTGCCGCTGTCGGTCATCAGCGGAAAATCGCCCATATAAACGTTGGAATCCTTAATTTCGCCGGTCTCCTTGTTGAACAGGCGGGCGGTCACGCGCAGGGGCGCCGCATAGGTCGCGTCACGGGACTTGCATTCCGTAATGCTGTAGTTCGGCGTGTCGTCCAGGTGGTAATCCACAAAGTCAAGTACCAGATTCCCGGAATAGTCGGTAATTCCGGAAACATCGCGGAAGACATCCTTCAGCCCCTCCGTCAGGAACCAGTTGTAGGAGTTCTTCTGCACCTCGATCAGGTTTGGCATGTCCAAAACCTCGTTGATACGAGCGAAGTTCATGCGGACGTTTTTGCCAAGACGAGTAGGTTTGACATTCACCATAGGCTCTATCACTCCATTTCTCTATTTACCGACAAATTCGGCGAAAATGGTTGGTCATGAAATTTCCTTGGAAATTTGGACAAAAACCCTTGAAATTGCGGTAGGTTTATGCTAATATATTCAAAGAAAATAGGCGCAAATTCCCAAGATAATGCAGTATATTATTGTACCGCATTTTCTTTTGTTTGTCAATCTCTTTTTGCGGAAATTCAGATTTTTATTGCTGCTTTTCAAAGCTGCCGCTTTCACATGCGGCGGCTTTTTTATTGATACCGGCGTTGTACACCGTTTTTGCACCTTTGAGGCAGTATGGTCGAATTTTCCTGCTCTTATGCACCGGCAGAGAAAACCGGGAGAACCCCTCCCCGGAATTATCGAATTTATCGCAAAACAATAAAAAAGGATTGACTTTCCCGCGCGCAGCCCGTATACTGGTTTCGGAAAATCTTCAACAGAAACCGGGGATATTTATGAATCAGAAAAAGCTTGCCCGATGGCTGAAGGGCATCACCGTTATCCTGTGCCTGATGCTGCTTTGCGTTTTCTTTGTTCTCAGCCCCATGATCGACAG
>JAHZES010000143.1:0-3943 GCA_019421725.1 Clostridiales bacterium
TCAGCCCCAGATAATAAACCGTCATATTTGCGAAGAGGATAGCGGCACAGGTGCGGCAAATCACTTTTTTAGCCCGGTGCGACATGCTTCGCAAAGCGCTGCGGAAGCGGTACATCAATAAAACCGCAACGACGACAGCGGCTGTCAAAATCAAATGGAGCGGCCCGAAAAGCTGCATTTGCTCGCCGCCTTGTTCCGAAAAGAAACGAAGAAATGCTTCCATATAATAACCCCCTGCTGCAGCCTTGTATCCCGTTTATAAAAAGGGGCGGGCTTGCAGCAAATACTATTTTCTTTCCTTTATTATACGGATATACCCGGAGTAAGTCAAACCGTTTGGAGGAGAAGAATACATAGGAGCGAAAGGCTTTGGTCATATCAGACAAAAAGATGCGATAAAATCCTCAAAATTCTTCGAAGAAAAACTTGCTTTTTTCTGCCCAATATAGTAAGATAGACAGGCAAGACTGCAACAGATATGCGTTGAAGCGGGAGGTTGCCGCACAATGTGCGGGTTTTTCCGTGGAGTATGTCCGATTTTAAACCGGGCGACACTTAATTTCACAACAGCGGCGTAACTGCAATATCCCCGCCACTTTCGCCGATGTGATTGCGTTTCAGGTTATGAACGAGCACCCTTACCCGGAAAAACTTTACAAGTTTTTTCGGTGTTTTTATGCCAAAAAGCACGAAACACCCGGGTGCGTGTTTGTTTGAAGATTGAGGTCATGTCCCCCCAAGCAAATCATTTAGGAGGCGATGACAGTGGCAGTCAAGGAGAAAATCAGAATCAGGCTTAAAAGTTATGACACGGCTCTGATCGATGCGGCGGCAAGCAAAATTGTGGAAACCGCGAAACGTACCGGTGCAAGAATTTCAGGGCCGATCCCGCTCCCAACGGAGAAAGAGGTCGTAACCATTTTGCGCGCAGTCCACAAATATAAGGACAGCCGTGAGCAGTTTGAGATGAGGACTCACAAAAGGCTTATTGACGTGCTCAGACCGTCCCAGAAAACGGTCGAAGCGCTTCAGGGTCTGGAACTTCCTGCTGGCGTAGCTATCGAGATTAAATTGTAATCCGAATAGAAGCGCGAACAGGTCATGTTGGCAAATGTCAACCAATAACCTATAGGAGGAAAAACAATGAAAAAAGGCATCATCGGCAAGAAGATCGGTATGACACAGATCTTCGACGAGAACGGCAAAGTAATCCCGGTAACCGTTGTGGAAGCGGGTCCGTGCGCTGTCGTTCAGAAAAAAACAGTCGAAAATGACGGCTATTGTGCCGTTCAGCTTGGCTTTTCCGACGCGAAAGTAAACCGCGTCAACAAACCGCTGAAAGGCCATTTTGCAAAAGGCGATGTGGCGCCGAAAAAAGTGCTTCGTGAATTCAGACTGGAAGATGACTCCGCGCTGAACGTTGGTGACATCGTAAAAGCGGATATCTTTGCAGACGGCGAGTACGTTGACGTTACCGGTACAAGCAAAGGTAAAGGTTATCAAGGAACGATCAAGCGTTGGAACGGCGCTCGTTTAAAAGAGACGCACGGTACCGGACCGGTTCACAGACATGCAGGTTCCATGGGCGCGTGTTCAACCCCTTCGCGTATCTTTAAGGGCAAAAAAATGCCTGGCCACATGGGCGCTGAAACAGTCACGGTTCAGAACCTGATTATTGCAAAGGTTGACGCTGAAAACAATCTTTTAGCGATCAAAGGCGCTGTTCCCGGCCCTAAGGGCGGCACGGTTCTTGTGTATAACAGCGTGAAAAAAGCGTAAGGAAGGAGGAAGCGTAAATGTCTAGAATTCAGGTATGGAATATGGCCGGCGAAGAAGTCAAGAAGATGAATATCAAGAATGAAGTCTTCGGTATTGAGCCAAATACTGCAGTAATGCATGCGGCGGTTGTAAACTATCTGGCTAACCAGCGTCAGGGAACGCAGTCCACACTGACCCGCACAGAGGTTTCCGGCGGCGGCCGTAAACCGTGGAGGCAAAAAGGCACTGGCCATGCAAGACAGGGCTCGATTCGTGCACCGCAGTGGACGCACGGCGGCGTGGCTCTCGGTCCGAAACCGCGTGATTACAGCTACTCCTTGAATAAAAAGGTGAAAAGACTGGCGCTTAAATCTGCACTGTCCTCCAAGGTAGCTGAAAACAACATGATCGTTGTGGATCAGATTACGGTGGACAGTTATAAAACCAAAACCATTGTAGAGATGCTTAAGGCTCTGAAGGTGGAAGGCAAAGCGCTGATCGTTCTGCCGGATATGGATCAGAAGGTTATCAAAAGCGCAAGCAACATTGCGGGCGTAAAGACCGCTCAGGTCAACACCCTGAATGTTTATGATATCTTAAACTGCGACAAATTTGTTGTGGCAGCCGATGCCGTTAAGAAAATCGAGGAGGTGTACGCGTAATGGTAGCGCACGATATTATCATTAAGCCGATTATCACCGAGAAATCGATGGATGGAATCGCGAACAAGAAATATACGTTCCGCGTTGCGATTGACGCGAACAAAATCCAGATTGCGAATGCGGTGGAAGAAGTTTTCGGCGTAAAAGTCCTGAAGGTCAACACCATGCGTGTAAAGGGCCATTTAAAACGTCAGGGCAGAACAGAGGGCTATACCTCTGACTGGAAAAAAGCAATTGTCACGCTGACAAAGGATTCAAAGGGAATTGAGTTCTTTGAGAGCATGATGTAAAGACGGGATCTGTCTTTACAGCGCTGTGCTCAGGTGATGTATGAGCGGGTATTATGCGCCTGCTCGCTAAACCGAATATAAGGAGAAGTGAATGAGCTATGGCTATAAAGTCATATAAACCGACAACGCCGGCAAGACGTCAGATGACCGTCACCGATTACACCGGTTTGTCGAAAGTGGCTCCGGAGAAATCTTTGCTTGAACCGATGAAGAAAAACTCCGGCCGCAACAGCTACGGCAGAATTACCGTTCGCCACCGCGGCGGCGGAAACCGCACAAAATACCGTGTGATCGACTTCAAACGTCAGAAACTCGGCATGGATGCTGAGGTGATGACGCTGGAATACGATCCGAACCGTTCTGCGCATATTGCGCTGATTCAGTATGAGGATGGAGAAAAAGCTTACATTCTCGCCCCGAACGGCCTGAGCATCGGCGATAAGGTGCGCGCGGGAGAAGATGCCGATATTAAGCCGGGCAATGCGCTGCCGTTGGCTGTGATTCCGGTTGGTACAGTTATCCATAATATCGAACTGTATCCGGGCAAAGGTGCGCAGCTTGTGCGTTCCGCAGGCAATATGGCGCAGTTGATGGCGAAAGAAAACGGCTATGCGCTGATCCGCCTGCCATCCGGCGAGCTCCGCAACGTTTCCGCAAGATGCATGGCTTCTATAGGCCAGGTCGGCAACGTTGATCACGAGAACGTTTCGATCGGCAAAGCGGGAAGAAAGCGTCATATGGGTTGGCGCCCGACGGTCCGCGGTTCTGTTATGAACCCGAACGACCATCCGCACGGCGGCGGCGAGGGCAAATCTCCGATCGGCCGTCCGGGCCCGGTTACCCCATGGGGCAAACCGACACTCGGCTACAAGACCCGCAAGAAGCACAACCCCTCCAATAAATTCATTGTGAAACGCAGAAACGATAAGTAAGGAAGGAGGCAGAACTGTGGGCAGAAGCGTAAAAAAAGGACCATATGTACAACCGGTCCTCTTAAAACGAGTTGTTGAGATGAACAAAACAGGCGAAAAACGGGTGCTTAAAACATGGAGCCGTGCCTCTACGATTTTCCCGGATTTCGTCGGCCATACATTTGCCGTTCATGACGGCCGCAAGCATGTTCCGGTTTATGTTACAGAGGATATGGTGGGCCATAAACTCGGCGAGTTTGCACCGACCAGAACCTTTAAAGGACATGCCGGTTCCAAAACGTCAAATAACGGTAAATAAGAC
>JAHZES010000143.1:3953-5296 GCA_019421725.1 Clostridiales bacterium
CGCATTGCTCCCCGCAAGGTTCAGATCGTATTGGACCTGATCCGTAATCAGCCGGTCGATAAAGCTATGGCGATCCTGAAATATACACCAAAGGCTGCCTGCGAGCCGCTTGCAAAGCTGTTGAAGTCGGCCATCGCCAACGCAGAGAACAACCACAGCATGAACAAAGACGACCTTTACGTCTCCGAGTGTTTTGTATGCCCGGGCCCGACGCTGAAACGCATCCGGCCCAGAGCGCAGGGGCGTGCGTTCCGCGTTTTTAAAAGAACGTCGCACATCACTCTGGTTCTGAAGGAAAAGGAATAAGCTGAAGGAGGTAAACTATGGGACAGAAAGTAAACCCACATGGATTAAGAGTGGGCGTTATCAAAGACTGGGATTCCCGCTGGTTTGCAAATAAGAGCACTTTCGGCGATACACTGGTTGAAGATTATAAGATCCGTGAATATATCAAAAAGACATTGTTTGCCGCAGGCGTGCCGAATATTGAGATCGAGCGCGATGCAGTGCGGGTACGGATCCATATCCACTGCGCAAAGCCGGGTCTGGTAATCGGCAAGGGCGGCGCAGAGATTGAGAAACTTCGCGCCAAGCTCGAAGCAATGCTCAACAAACCGGTCATCGTCAATATCGTTGAGGTCAAACAGCCGGATCTCTCTGCACAGCTTGTTGCAGAAAGCGTCTGTGCACAGCTTGAGCGCCGTATCTCGTTTAGAAGAGCGATGAAACAGGCAATCCAGCGCACCATGCGTTTGGGCGCAAAAGGTATTAAAATCCGCTGTGCAGGCCGTTTAGGCGGCGCGGAGATCGCACGTGCAGAGGTTTATCACGAGGGTACCATCCCGCTGCATACCCTGCGTGCTGACATCGACTATGGCTTTGCAGAGGCGGACACCACCTATGGCCGTCTGGGCGTCAAAGTCTTCATCTATAAGGGCGAAGTTTTGAAGGGCCAAATTCAGAAGGCGCCGAAACTTCCGCCGGAAAGAAGGAACGATTCCCGCCGCCCAAGAAGGCCGCGTCAGGATCGCCAGGAAGGAGGAAGTAAATAATGCTGTTACCAAAGCGCGTAAAATTCCGTCGCCAGCAGAGAGGCCGTATGACAGGTAAAGCTACCCGCGGAAACTTTGTTTCCCACGGTGAGTATGGCCTGCAGGCGCTTGAACCGGCATGGATTACTTCCAATCAGATTGAAGCTGCCCGTATTGCGATGACACGTTACATCAAGCGCGGCGGTCAGGTTTGGATTAAGATCTTTCCGGATAAACCGATTACACAGAAACCTGCCGAGACCCGTATGGGTAAAGGTAAGGGTTCTCCGGAGTACTGGGTTGCCGTTGTAA
>JAHZES010000144.1:0-854 GCA_019421725.1 Clostridiales bacterium
AATGGATCTGCTGATTATGCGCACCAACGATCAGGAAGGCACTATTATGCTTTCCAAACGTCGTCTGGATGCCCAAAAGGGCTGGGAGCAGATTTCCGCCGCTGCGGAAGATCAGTCTGTTCTGACCGGTGTTGTCACCGAAGTGATTAAGGGCGGTGTCATTGTTCTTTGCAATGGTGTCCGCGTGTTTGTTCCGGCTTCTCAGGCAACCGCCTCCCGCGGCGAACCTCTGGAGGGATTGCTGAAACAAGAAGTTCAGTTCCGTATTCTTGAAGTCAACCGTGGCCGCAGACGCGCCGTCGGCTCCATCCGTTCCGTGTTGGCCGACAAGAAAAAGGAACTGGAAGATAAATTCTGGGAAACTGCCGAAGAAGGCAAGGTTTACACCGGCGTTGTCAAATCCCTGACTGCTTACGGTGCGTTTGTCGATATCGGCGGTGTGGACGGCATGATCCATATTTCGGAGCTTTCCTGGACACGCATCAAAAATCCGTCCGAGGTTCTCTCCGTTGGCCAGACTGTTGAAGTTTATATTTTGAAGCTTGACAGAGAAAAGAAAAAGATTTCTCTCGGTTACAAAAAGGCCGAAGACAATCCGTGGACAATTTTGGCGGAGAAATATCCGGTTGGCACCGTTTGCGATGTAACGATTGTCGGCATGACCGACTTTGGCGCATTTGCCCGTGTGATTCCCGGTATTGATGGTCTGATTCACATTTCTCAGATTTCTACCGAGCGCATCAATAAGCCGCAGGACGTTTTGACGGTCGGCCAAACGGTTACCGTTAAAATCACCGCAATTGATTTCGAGAAAAAGCGTGTCAGCCTTTCTATGAAGGAAGCAGCATCCCCGG
>JAHZES010000144.1:864-2826 GCA_019421725.1 Clostridiales bacterium
GGAAACTGTTGCCGAGGAATCCGCTGAATAAATCAAATCGCTGCAGCACAAGGGATATCCTTCCGATGAGGGATATCCCTTTTTGTTTGTTTTCTGCAGGAAGGGAAAACGTATTGAAAAAGCGCACAACCTGCCATATCAGAGGCGGCTGTGCGCTTTTTGATTTTTGTTGCCTTTTTGCTTATTGGGACGAGATGGTCTGCGCTACGATCAGATCAACCGTAGTGCCGTATTCGTATGAAACACCGGCCTTAAGCGAAGGATCCGCCGTGCGCAAAACCGTTCCGCTAGCCTCCTCGCTCGGCTCTTCCGTAACATTGCCCACCTGGAAACCGGCAGCTAACAATTCCGCTTTTGCCTCGTTCAACGTTTTTCCCGCTATATCCGGCAGCTCCCGCATCATCTTGCCCTTACTGACAACGACGGTGATCACCGTTCCGGGCTGCGCATAGCCTTCCACCGACTGTGACATGATCATACCTTCTCCAACAGTATCACTGAAGTCCCGATCAGAAAGCAGAATCTTAAAATCGGTGTTTTTCTGTGCCGCTTCCAGTGTTTGACCGACGAAATTCGGAACCGGCACACTGCCTTCGGGAATCGAGGAGGTCTCTTCGCTGGAAGCTGCGGAATCGGAAGAATCTGCGCTGTCTCCCGAGGTATCTGACGGCACATCGGTACTGCCTGCCGAAGCTGTGCCGTCTGCAGATTCCGATGCTGTTGTTCCTGAGGAGTTAAAAATTTCATCCCCATAACGGTTTTTTAAATAAAGCCATCCGCACAGGCAAAACACCAGCAATGCACAGAAAAAAGAGATTGCTCCGATTACAAAATTCGGCAGCCGCCTTTTCTCATTCTGTTTTTTCTTTTCGGGCTGGTTTTCAGCCTGAAGCGCTGAATTATCGGTATCCTTAGGCTCACGGGTTTCATTCATTACCTCGCCGCCGATCAGTTGGTGATAAAGCTCCTCAAACGTTTGAATCCGTTTTTCCGGCATCACCTGCAAACCGCCTGCCAATGCGGAAATCACAAAGGGCGGAATCTGCTGCAGCGTACTGTTTGCAATCAACAGCCTGCTGTCATATTTTCTGCGCGTTGCCTCCTGCGGCAGATGCATCGTCAACGCATAAAACAAGCAGGCGCACAGACCGTAAATATCGGTATATTCCGCAAGCGGTTCATTGGCAGAATACTGTTCCAATGCGGCGCAGCCTGCAAAAAGTTCTGGGGAAAGATCCTGTTCCTCCCTGCGGACATCCTCCAAACAAAAACCGCCCAGCTTCATTCTTCCGTCTGCAAAAATCAACAGATTTTCCGGAGCAATTCCATAGTGCCCTAAACCGACCGCATACAGTCCCTTTAAAGACGAAATCAGCGGCAAAAAGAGCGCTTTGGCCAGATTCCATGACATCGGCGCACCTTTTTTTTCAATATACTCTTTCAGAGTTCCTCCGGTGCACCATTCGTAAACCGCATATGCCGTCCCGTTTTCCGTAAATATATCGAACACGGGCAAAACTGCCGGATAATCTCTGCAATGCGCAACCTTACGGGTATAGGAAAGAAAGCCCTCGCGAGCGTATTGAAAGGTATCCTCCCCGCCTGCCATTACAGAAACGGTCACTCCATCGTCTTCTCGAAAGGCGACTGTTTGCGGGAAAAATTCTCTCAGCAGAATTTTTGAATTCTCTGCCTGATCGTAAGCAAGGTAGGAAGCGCCTTCTCCGTTAAAGCTTTGCACTTTACCAACAAGGTAACGATTCTGCAGCACCGTTCCCAGATTCAAATACGGTGCCTGACCGCGATTCTCACCGGAAAAACCGCAGTGCGCACAAACTGCGCCAGGCTGTTTTTCTTCCATACAGCAAATGCATCTTTCTTTGCGTTCGTCCATGGGAAAACCTCCTTGCCGACACTGGGCGACCTTATTTTTGAGTTTTAAATTCTTTTAATGCATTCTCA
>JAHZES010000144.1:2836-5266 GCA_019421725.1 Clostridiales bacterium
TGCAGCTTCTACAAAACCGCGAAACAACGGATGCGGACGGTTTGGACGCGATTTGAACTCCGGATGAAACTGAACGGCTACAAACCATGGGTGCTGCGGCAGTTCCAGCATCTCGACGATTCTGCCATCAGGAGATTGTCCAACAAAGTTCAGTCCGGCCTCTTCTAATCTGGCGCGGTAATCATTGTTCACTTCATAACGATGGCGATGGCGCTCATAAATCAGGTTCTGGCCATACATCTGTAATGAACGGGAACCCTCTCTCAGCTTGCAGGGATACTTTCCAAGCCGCATGGTACCGCCAAGCTGAGTAACTTCTTTTTGCTCCGGCATTAAATCGATAACCGGATATGGTGTCTCCGGGTCAATTTCAGCACTGTGTGCCCCGGGCATTCCGGCAACATCGCGCGCGTATTCCACCAAAGCGATCTGCATGCCAAGGCAAATTCCAAAGAACGGAATGTTGTTTTCACGGGCATAGCGCACTGCTGTAATCATGCCGTCAATACCACGTTGGCCGAAACCGCCAGGAAGAATCACTGCATCTACATCACCGAGCTTTTCTCCCGCATTCACATCGGATAATTCCTCAGAATCTACCCATTTGATATTAACATGAACATGATTGGCAATTCCACCGTGTGTTAACGCTTCTACTACGCTGAGATAAGCGTCATGCAGTGCGATATACTTACCGACCAACGCCACCGTAACCGATTCGGTCATCGACTTTGCCGTGCTGACCATCATCGACCAGTCATTCAGGTTGGGACCGCCGCAATCAATATTCAGCAACCGGCAGACCGTGTCATCCAAACGCTCTTCACGCAGTGCAAGCGGAACCTCGTACAAAAGGCCAAGGTCAAGATTCTGCACAACACAGTTTTCAGCTACATTACAAAACAGCGCAATTTTTTTCTTCTGGTCCTCATCGATCGGCGTTTCACTGCGCAGCACAATGATATCCGGCTGAATACCGATGCTGAGCAGTTCCTTGACGCTATGCTGTGTTGGCTTGGTTTTGTGTTCACGGGATGCCGCAAGGTACGGAACCAGCGTTACATGCACAAAAATACAGTTTCCCCTACCGACCTCTGCGGAGAATTGGCGAATAGCCTCCAGAAACGGCTGACTCTCAATATCGCCAACCGTACCGCCGATTTCAACAATGGCAACATCGACATTTTCCTTGCCGGCACTGATTCGGCTTTTAATCTCATTTGTAATGTGCGGGATCACCTGAACAGTACCACCGCCAAAATCGCCCTGCCGTTCGCGCATGATCACGTTCCAATAAACGCGACCGGAAGTCACGTTGCTGTTTTGCGTCAAGCTTTCGTCGATGAAGCGCTCATAGTGACCAAGGTCCAAGTCGGTTTCGGCTCCGTCATCCGTCACAAAAACCTCCCCGTGCTGAATCGGGTTCATGGTTCCCGGATCGATATTCAAATACGGGTCAAATTTCTGCATGGTCACACGCAATCCGCGCGCCTTCAGCAGGCGTCCCAACGAAGCGGCCGTAATCCCCTTGCCAAGCCCTGAGACAACACCGCCTGTTACAAAAATATACTTTGTCGGCATCTATTTTCACACACCCTTTAAAAAAGTCGCCATACATAAACAGAAAATCTTTTAAGATGCTCCGCCCGCTTTGCTGAGCGGCACCCACGGCATGATTTTCTCTTCGCGTCTGGCAAAAAGACAATAGAAAAAGGGCCTCCGGAAAAGCAGGAGCGCCCTTGTTATATTATATTCCGGCAGAGCCCTGTTGTCAATGAAAAACTACAGTTTTCCTCTTCCCGCCCTGCAAAAAGGATTTCTTTTTCCGGAAATTATCTTGAAGAATTTGAGTACGTTGTAATTTCCACACTGCGGATGACAATATCAGCAATTGGGCGGTCGTCAGAACCGGTGCGACTGCGGGCAATCAGGTCAACAACGTCTAATCCGTCGATCACCTGACCAAACACCGTATGCTGTTGATCCAACCACGGGCAGCCGCCGCTGCTCTGATATGCGTCAATAATCTTCTGTGTGTAGCCATAATTTGCGTTTTCCTTTTGCGTTTCCGGCAATTCATCTTCGTAGCTGCTGCTGAGCGTTTTAGCCTGCACAATAAAAAACTGACTGCCATTCGTATCTGTTCCGGAATTCGCCATGCAAAGAGCACCGCGTAAATGATGCAGTTTGGGAGAAAATTCATCTTCAAAATAACCTCCCCATATGCTTTCTCCGCCCATCGCCGTGTTAGTGGGACTCCCTGACTGAATGATAAAATTGTTGATCGTACGGAAAAAAAGCTTACCGTCATAAAAGCCCTGCTCTGCAAGGGCAATAAAATTTTTAACGGCTTTGGGCGCTTCCTTCGGAAAAAAGCGCACCGTAATATCTCCCTGCACCGTGTGAAGAATCGCAATGGTATCGCCGTCT
>JAHZES010000145.1 GCA_019421725.1 Clostridiales bacterium
AAAGGTAATCACAGCCAACCTTCCTCCCGGAGAGAGAATTTCAAAGGCGCTGTCCAAACCGCGTGAAAGCACGTCCAGCTCGCCGTTGACAGCGATGCGCAGCGCTTGAAACACCTTGCGTGAAGGATGCCCGCCCTCGCGGCGGACCTTTGCAGGAATTGCTGAACGAATGACTTCCGTGAGTTGATCCGTGGTAAGAATCGGAGCGTTCTGGCGTGCAGCAACGATTGCCTGAGCAATGCTGCGGGAAAATTTTTCTTCGCCGTAACGGCTGAAAATTTCCGCCAGCGACTGCCACGACAGTGTATTGACCAAATCTGTGGCAGTTGTTCCACTCTGGCTCATCCGCATATCCAACGGTGCATTTGCGTGAAAGGAAAAACCGCGTTCAGGCGTATCCAGCTGATGGGAAGAGACCCCGATATCAAGCAAAACGCCATCCAGACGATCAATCTGCTGCTGTTCAGCGATTTCTTTTATATTGGAAAAGTTATTCTGCACAACGGTGACACATGAAAACCCGCCCAGTCTTTCCTTCAAAACGGCAATTGCGTCCGGATCCTGATCGACTGCAATCAGCCTGCCTGTCTTCAGGCGTTCCGCAATTGCGCGCGAATGCCCACCGCCTCCCGCCGTACCGTCCAGATAAATACCGTCCGGCCGAATGGCAAGCCCCTCGATCGTTTCCCGGAACAGGACGGGTTTGTGTGAGAATTCCATGATTGAAAACCATCCTTTTTAAAGCGCAGCCTCTAGCGGAAAATTTGCCCTTTGGGCTGGCACAGCGTAAAACCGTTTATAATCCCAGCTTGGCCATCTGCAGCTCCAGAGCTGTTTCGTCAAACGCCTCGCCGGCTTTGTTCCACGCCGCAGAATCCCAAATTTCCATGCGATTATTGACTCCAAGGAACGTAACTTCCTTTTCCAGCCGCGCATGGCTGCGAAGCTTTGGCGGAATCAAAATCCGTCCTTGCGAATCGGGTACGGCATCCGTCGCCCCCGAAAAGAAAAAACGGGAAATATCCCGGCTTTCCACCAACGGCATCTCCTCAAACTTTTTAAGAATAATGTCCCATTCTTTTTGAGAAAATGCCCAGAGACAACCGCCAAGTCCCTTTGTGACATAAAAGCAATCGCCAAGCTCCTCACGGAACTTAGCCGGAACGATGACGCGGCCTTTTGCGTCAATATTATGTTGAAATTCACCCAACAACATAACGTCGCTCCTGAACACAGAGAACAGGAATTCACTCCAATTCCCCCTGTGTCCCCACCTTTCACCACTTTATAGTTTTGATTATACCCTCAGAAGAAAAAAAAAGCAACTGTTTTTTCAGAATTCATTTTGGAAAAATTTTAAAAAAAGCGCGGCGGGATCACATTTTCAAGACGCTGTTCCCACCGCTTTCACCACATTGTCCCCAAATTCAAAAAAATCCCATTCCAACATGTTTTTTTCTCCCACTCAAAGACCGAGAATTCGCTTTTCCTGCAAAAATAAGTTTTGATTTCTCCACACATAAAAACGACCCGTGCAGACCGAAAAATCTGCACGGGCCGTCCAATATACTGCCGCACATTCAGCGCGGTTTTGTTCCGTCGCCCAAACGTTGGCTCGCTTTTATATTCTGCCTCGCTTTGCGCAGCTCGGAAAGAGCGACGGAAATCGATTCATCCGCTCTTTGCATCAAGTCGTCCACATATTCATTGGCCGCCTTGCGTACCTCCACCGATTTTGCTTTTGTCTGGGTCAGCAGGTCGTTTGCCTTTTCCTGTGCCTGCCGCACGATCTCGTCCTTCGCCACCATGGCACGTGCGCGTTCTTCGGCAACACGCACAATGGACTCGGCTTCCTTATGCGCATCGGCAATGATCTGTGCCCTATCGGCAACGATGCGCTCCGCCTGCCGGATATCCTTCGGAAGATTCAGCCGGATATCCTCCAGTAAACGGCGAATTTTTTCGGCATCCACCAACACCTTACCGTTGCTCAGCGGAAAGGAAAACGCACTTTCCACCAGCTCGTCCAATTGATCCACAACCTCTTCCACACTCATTGACGGTCCCCTCCCTTGCAAAGACGTTCTTTGATTTGCTGCAAAGTATCCCTGGCCACAAAGCCGGAAATATCTCCGCCGAACGAAGCAACCTGCTTGACGATACTGGAGCTGAGATACATATACTCCGCGCTCGTGGTCAAAAACACCGTCTCTACGTTCGGATTCAGCTTCTTGTTGGTAAGAGACATCTGAAATTCATACTCAAAATCGCTGACTGCGCGTAAGCCTTTTACGATTGCCGCCGCCTTTTTGACACGGGTATAGTCCGCCAACAAACCGTTAAAGCAATCGATTTCCACATTCGGAACATCCCGCAGCGCAATTTTCAACAATGCCACGCGCTCCTCTGCTGTAAAGCTGGGACGTTTTTCCGGATTGGTCATCACCGCCACGATCACATGATCAAACATTTTTGAGGCCCGCCGCACAATATCGATATGGCCAAGTGTAACCGGGTCGAAGCTGCCCGGACAAACTGCTGTTGCCATTCATGAACCGTCCTTTCGATTTTCAAGAGCCGCTTTTCGCACCGTATCATTCCGTTCGGTCGCGATGTGTGAAACGGCTGAGCTTAATTTTGCCGTAGCAGTATTCCTTGCGAAGAACAAACTCGCCGCCCAAGCCGGAAAGATCCTCCTCCCGCGGACTTTCACAAAGAATCACCCCGCCGGGATTCATTACCGCCGCCACTAAAGGCAGCGCCTGCTGCACCAACCCCTTGCGGTAAGGCGGGTCTAAAAAAGCCACATCGAACGGCCCCACCTTTCCGCGCAGAAAAGCTGCAAAATCGCTGTTCACCACACGGGCGTTCTGCGCAAGCCCTGTATGATTTAAATTGCGCTTGATCTGCTCCACCGCCTGACGGCTTGCGTCCACAAAAACCGCCTGCGCCGCACCGCGGCTGAGCGATTCGATGCCAAGCTGCCCGGAACCCGCAAACAGGTCCAGCACGTGCCTGCCTTCCAACTGAAACTGGACGATGCTGAACATAGCCTCTTTCACTCTATCGGTAGTCGGGCGGACATCGTCGCCCTCCAACGTTTCGATCCGCATCCCGCGGGCGCTTCCTGTAATTACTCTCATTCAAGCATCATACCCTTTCTGTCTCTGCCAGCCTGCAGCAAAAAAAAACAGGCTGCTTTCATTATGAGGTTCTGAAAGAATTTTGTCAACCGTTCTTCTCAGATTCTTCTCCGTCGCCGCACCGCACATGAAAATAACGATAAACCACCTCGGCGGCCGATCTGTTCATTCCCGGCGCGGCGGCAAGCTCCTCTTCCGAGGCATTTTTAACCGCGGTCAGCGTTTGAAAATGCCGCAGAAGCGACGCAACACGCGCTTTGCCGATCCCGGGGATTTGTTCAAGAACCGATACAAACGTTGATTTGGAGCGGCTCTGGCGGTGGTAACCGATTGCGAAACGATGAACCTCCTCCTGCATGGACGAAACCAGCGTAAAAGCGGCACGGTTAGAGCGAATGGCGATTTCACCGCCGTCTATTGCGATAGCGCGGGTCCGGTGACGGTCGTCCTTCACCATACCGAACACCGGGACCGAATACCCCATTTCCCGCAGCAGGGGCTGAACGGCCGCCACGTGCCCCTTGCCTCCGTCAAGCAAAATCAGATCCGGCATCCTGCCGAACCCCTGCCCCGTGTTCTTTTCCTTTTCGTATTCCGCAAAGCGGCGGACAATGACCTCCTGCATGGAACCGTAATCATCCTGGCCTGCAACCGAGCGGATCTTAAATTTTCGATAGGCAGATTTCAGCGGACGGCCGTGTTCAAAAACGATCATTCCTGCCACGTTTTGGCTTCCGGCAAGATTGGAAATATCGTATGCTTCAATATAAACGGGCGGT
This sequence comes from Clostridiales bacterium, assembly GCA_019421725.1. Lineage (GTDB taxonomy): Bacteria > Bacillota > Clostridia > Oscillospirales > Acutalibacteraceae > CAKXIK01. The sequence goes on from JAHZES010000145.1 coordinate 3,923, forward strand.
CTCTCCAAGCCAAGCAGCCTGGCCAGCTCATTCAGCGCGGCGGTTTCTCTGCCGCCGGTTCCGGTTCGCTGCGCGATCTGCTCGGCGGCATTGCTCAGGCACATCTGCACCAGCTGCAGCTGTTCTCCCTTTTGCGGCACGACGATCCGTACTTTTCTGCCCGCTTTTTGCGAAAGCCATTCTTCCAGCAGGGCGCTGTCCTCCGTTTTGCCGTCAAGTGTAATCTGCGGCGGAATTTTGTCGCGCAGAGAATAATACTGCTGCAAGAAATCTGCTCTGGCGCGCTCCGGAGCACCGATTTCGCCAAAAACAAAGCTTTCCCGGTCATATAGTCTGCCGCCGGAAAATCGAAATACCTCAAAACATGCCGCGCCGCCGCTTTGTGCCAGCGCAAAAACATCCTGCTCCTGCACGCGTGCAGCAACTACCTTTTGCTTTTCGCCCATCCGCCTGATCGCCGTAATTCTGTCGCGCAGGCGGGCCGCCTTTTCAAACTCCAGCGCCTCAGATGCTTCTTCCATGCGGGCAGTCATCCGCCGAATCGATTCCACACTGCTGCCCTGCAGCAGCTCCAGCGCATCATCGATGATTTCACTGTATTCCTCCTCTGTTATTTTACCAAGGCAGGGCGCGCAGCACTGTTTGATAAAATAGTTCAGGCAGGGGCGCTGTTTGCCGATTTCCTGCGGAAATTTTCTGCTGCAGGTCGGCAGGCGAAACGCACGCACCGCTTCGTCCACCGACTGTTTGACCGACCATGAGCTGGTGAACGGGCCGATGTATCTGGCGCCGTCCTCCGCTTTTTGTTTGACCTCGCTGATACGGGAGTATGGCGGAGGAGAGACGCGAATATAGGAATAGCCTTTGTCATCCTTCAGCAGAATATTATATTTGGGCATATGCTGTTTGATCAGACTGCACTCGAGCACCAACGCTTCGAACTCACTGTCCGTCAGGATATAATCGAAACGGTCGACGTTTTCAACCATTTTGCGAACCTTTGCATCGTGGTTGCGCGGCGCACCAAAATACTGGCTGACACGGTTTTTCAGCGCCTTTGCTTTGCCGATATAAATAATCTGACCCGCCCGGTTTTTCATCAGGTAAACACCCGGCGTCAACGGCAGCGCCATGGCTTTGGCGCGCAGCTCTTTCAGTTTCGGATTCAAGCACAGCACCCCCTGCAGAAAGAAAAAAGCGCACCGCCCCAAAGCGGGCGGTGCGCAGCCATGTAAAAATTATTCGGTGAAACCGGACTGCACAAGTTTAACAAGACTTTCCACGGCTTCTTTCTCATCAGAGCCATCTGCAAT
>JAHZES010000146.1 GCA_019421725.1 Clostridiales bacterium
GCGCGCCTGTTGAGAAAGAGCCGTCTTCTGCAGGGGAATCGGTTTGGCAGGAGAGCGAAGCGTCTGTGCCGAATTCGGCGTTGAGCAGTCGGCCTGCCTCGGAAAAGACAGTATCAAAGCCCTCTGTGCCCGGAGGACCGTCCTCCGGCGAGCAGCTGAACCGTTCTTCCAAATTGACAGAAATGCCGTCCCAGACGGCTGCTTCCAGTCCTGCCGGGAGCAGCCGGGTGCTCTCCGTCGTGTCCGGCTGCTCGTACGAAAACGCTCCGGCAGAAATTTTTTCAGAGGAAGAAACCGGCGTTTTGTCATCAGTACAGGAGACACCGCCGCCGGAACAGCAGCCCGGGCCCCAATGGCCGCTTCCCGCTGCGTTGGGAGGGATCGCTTTGGGTGTGATCGCAGCGTTTTTAACCGTGTTTCTGCGCAGAAAAGCGCAATCATGAAAAACAGAAAAAATGCTTTTTCGCAAACGGCAATTTCCCGGGCTGACCACTTGACAAGGCATGGCCCAATGTGCTAAAATCATTAAGCCGCTTATTCCGGGCTTTTTTAAGTGAGCCATGTCTCCGCCCGAGCGTAGCGCGTCTGAATTAAAGGCAGGTTATTTGAAGGTCGAGAGCGGCAATGTTCTCTTCGTTGAAAAGCTGAATGCTGCAGAAGATGAGACGGTCAGCTTCAAGGTGATCGCGCTCGGCGGTGAGGACGGCCTGAAGGTCGGCACGCCTTATGTTGACGGAGCTTCCGTTTCGGCAAAGGTTCTGAAAAACGGCAAAGCAAAGAAAATTACCGTTTTTACCTACAAAGCAAAGAAGAACGAAAAGCGCAAAATGGGTCACCGTCAGCCGTATACCAAGGTACAGATCGAATCCATTAACGCTTGATCCATGATACGCGCCGAATTTTTTTGCCGGAAGCAGGGCTTCAGCTGCTTTTCGGTTTCCGGTCATGCCGGTGCGGCTCCCGAGGGGAGCGGTGATGTTGTCTGCGCTGCGGTGTCGTCGGCGGTTTATCTGACGGCGAACGCAATTACCGATGTGTTAATGGTCAACGCAAAGGTTCGTGCGGGGCAGGACGGTTTCCTTTCTCTTTCTGTTGCGGATGGGGAGCAGGCGGTCTGCCAGCCGTTTTTTCGGGCGCTCTGGATTCATCTTGAGCAGCTTTCGCAGCAATATCCCCAGAATTTAAAAGTGTTTCAAACGGAAAAATAACAGCGGAGGTGTCATACATGCTTCAGATCAATATTCAGCTTTTTGCTCATAAAAAAGGTGTTGGTTCCACTAAGAACGGCCGCGATTCCGAATCTAAGCGCCTTGGCGTTAAGCGTGCCGACGGTCAGTTTGTTCTGGCCGGCAATATTCTGGTAAAACAGCGCGGAACTCACATTCATCCCGGCGAGAATGTCGGCCGTGCTTCTGACGACAGCCTGTTTGCTCTGGTTGACGGCAACGTCAAGTTTGAGCGCCTTGGCCGCGATCGCAAGAAGGTCAGCGTTTACGCTGCCGACTGATTTGAGTGAAAAACGAATCCCGGGGCAGAATAGTCCCGGGATTTTTTCTGTATTTCAACAATGATGCACGACAGTGTGGAAAGGCATGGGTATTTCTTATGTTTGTAGATTTTGCAAAAATCAGTATCAGAGCGGGCAGCGGCGGCAACGGCGCAGTTTCGTTTCACCGGGAAAAATATGTTGCGGCGGGCGGGCCGGACGGAGGCGACGGCGGGCGCGGCGGCAACGTTGTACTGCAGGCGGACGATAACCTTTCTACACTGGCAGATTTTCGTTATAAACGCAAATATGTGGCGCAGAACGGAGAAAACGGGCGTGGCGGACGTTCTTCGGGAAAAGGCGCACCCGATCTGGTGATTCGCGTGCCGCGAGGTACCGTCGTAAAAGACGCGGAAACAGGCCGTGTAATGGCGGATATTTCCGGAAATGAGCCGGTCGTGCTGGCGAAGGGCGGGCGCGGCGGCTGGGGAAATATGCATTTTGCCACGCCGACCCGTCAGGTGCCGCGTTTTGCAAAGCCGGGAACGCCGGGTGAAAGCTGGGAGGTTCAGCTGGAGCTTAAGCTTTTGGCGGACGTGGGCCTGGTCGGATTCCCCAACGTTGGAAAGTCAACGCTGATCTCGGTGGTCGCCGTGTCATTAACAAACATTGCAAATTATCATTTTACAACGATCACCCCGGTATTGGGAGTGGTGCGTGTGGATGCCGGCAGCTCGTTCGTGATGGCGGATATTCCCGGGCTGATTGAAGGTGCAAGCACCGGAGCAGGGCTTGGACATCAATTTTTGCGCCATGTGGACCGCTGCCGTCTGTTGGTTCATGTTGTAGATGTTTCCGGCAGCGAAGGACGGGACCCAAAAGAGGATTTTGCCGTAATCAACCGGGAATTGAAAAATTTCGATCCGGAGCTGGCTCAGCGCCCCATGCTCGTAGCGGGCAACAAGTGCGATCTGGCAACGGATGAGCAGGTTGCCGAATTTGCTGCATTTGTAAAGGAACAGGGATATGAATTTTTCCCGATCATGGCGGCGATTCGTTACGAGGTGGATCCGCTGCTGAACCGGATCGCCGCGCTGCTTGCGGCATTGCCGCCGATCGTGAGGTACGAAGCAGAGCCGGTGCCGGTCATCGAGCCGGAGGCGATTGGAAAGCGCCCGGTGCAGATCCGGAAAGAAGACGGGATCTTTTTTGTGGAGGGAGAATGGTTGCTCCGGATCATGCGGACCGTCAACTTTAATGATTATGAATCGATGCAGTATTTTCAGCGTGTGCTGATCGCAGGTGGCGTGATCGATGCGCTTCGCGAGGCGGGCTGCACCGAGGGAGATACGGTTTCTCTCTATGACCTGGAATTTGATTTTGTGGAGTAATCATTGAGTAAATAAGCAAGGGGGAAAAGCGTTTGCCGGAACGATTGCTGAATATTCCAGCTGAAGATATCAGAACATACAGCCCTCTGGCGTTGGCGTTTATCGGCGACGGCGTTTACGGACTGCTTGTGCGGGAAAAGCTTGTCTGTGCAGGGAACTGCCCCAACAAGAGGCTTCATGCGCTTTCCGTGGAACGGGTACGCTGCGAAGCGCAGGCCGCCGCCGCCGAACGGCTGGAGCCCCTTTTAACAGAGGAGGAGCTTGACCAGCTGCGCAGAGGACGCAATGCACACCCGGGCCATGTGCCGAAAAATGCTGACGCAGCCGTTTACCACCGTGCGACCGGGTTGGAAACATTGTTCGGCTACCTCTACCTCAAAGGCGAGATCGAACGGATCCGCACTCTTTTTGCCGCGGCCGGTGAATGAGAACGTTCTCTGTGCTGTCCTTGCCGTTTGGCCGGAACGGATAAATCGGTTTGCTTCGGGTATATCAAAAGGGGAGGATGGTCTGCATGAAAAAAACAATCTGGAATCGTGAGTCATTGCTGGAGCTGGTTCGCTTTCTGCTGCTGACAGTGGCGGGGGCCGCACTTTATGCGGTTTCAGTCAACTGTTTTACTGCGCCGAACCAGATCGCGCCGGGAGGTGCGACCGGTGTGGCGACAATTTTAAAGGATGTTTTCGGTACGCCCATCGGCCTGATGATGCTGGCGGTGAACATTCCGTTATTTATTTGGGGCGTGTTGGGCTCCGGATTTCGTTTTTTTGGAAAAACAATTGTTGCCACGCTGATTTATTCGGGTGTGATCGATCTGACGGCGCCTTTTTTGCCGCAGTACCACGGAGATATGATGCTGGTGGCGCTCTTTGGCGGGGTGATTTCCGGCGCGGGGCTTGGACTGACATTTATGACGGGCGCCACTACCGGCGGCAGCGACCTTGCGGCTAAACTGATCGGACGCCGCTTGCGCCACATTTCGCTGGGAAAGCTGATTCTTGTCATCGATTTTCTGATCGTGCTGGCATCCATGGCGGTTTACCGGAATATTGAGAGCGGACTTTATGCTATGGTGACAATTTTTGTCTGTTCACATATGGTAGACACGGTGCTTTACGGTTTTGATAACGGAAACGGCAAGGTGCTGTTTATTATGAGCGTAAAAAGCGAGGAGATCACCAGAGAAATTACGGCGCGGATGGATCGAGGCGTAACAATGCTTAAATCCAGGGGCGGCTACACGGGACGCGAGGGCTATGCGTTGATGTGTGCGGTGCGCCGCAGCGAAGTGTTCCGCTTGCGGGAAATTGTAAGAAAGATCGATCCGGATGCATTTATTATTGTCGGCAGTGCGGAACAAATTGTTGGCGAAAGCTTTGCGCCGATCGACCCGGGAGAATAATGCTGCACAAACAAAAAGAGGCCGCCCTTCACAGGAAGTGGCGGTCTCTTCTTTCCGAAACGGTTCAGCGGTTGTCCTGCTTGTTTTCAAACTGGTTGTTCTGCTGATTCTGGTTCTGCTTTTTGTTTTCGAACTGATTGTTCTGCTTATTCTGATTCTGGTTCTGGTTCTGGCTTTGGTTTTTCTGATTATTCATTTGGATTCACCCCTTTCGCCGATAGTATGAACCGCAGAAAAAAGATTATTCAAAAATCCGTGCGTCCGGAGGAAAAATTGGATGAGCACGCGGAAAGGATGCTGTGCAATGAGCCAAAGAGAAATTTTGCTGCCTCAAAAATTTTTAAAGCGGATGAGCATTTTGTTGAAAGGCGAATACCGGGAATATGAAGAAACGCTGCGCCGCGATGCACCAAAACGCGGTATCAGGCTCAATCCGCTGAAAGCCGAACCGTCCGTGCTGTTGGCTCAGCTTGGAAGAACATTTGGAGAAGAACTGTGTCCGTCGCCTTTTTCGCCGCTTTCTTATTATCTGCCCGGCTCGGCGAGTAACGTCGGTCGTCTTGCGCTGCACCATGCCGGCGCATTTTATGTGCAGGAACCGTCGGCTTCTTCGGCGGTGACGGTGCTTGCGCCAAAGCCGGGAGAGCGGATTCTGGATCTTTGCGCGGCGCCCGGAGGGAAATCGACTCAAATTGCCGCATTGCTCGGCGGAGAAGGATTGCTCTGGAGCAACGAGATCGTGGCAGGCCGGGCACAGATTCTGCTTTCCAATTTTGAACGGATGGGCGTGCGCAACGGAGTAGTTTCCTCCTGTCACCCGGAAACGCTCTGTGGTGCGCTGGCGGGCTTTTTTGACCGTGTTCTCGTGGACGCGCCCTGCTCCGGTGAGGGCATGTT
>JAHZES010000147.1 GCA_019421725.1 Clostridiales bacterium
ATGTGGAAGTTTGGAATAACGTGTTTTCACAGTTTGTCAACGACGGAAACGGAAACTACACGGAAATGGAGCACAAAAACATCGATACCGGTATGGGCTTGGAACGTCTGGCCTGCGTGATGCAGGGCGTTGATAATCTGTTCCTTGTCGATACGGTCCAATCGATTATGAAAAAGGTCAGTGAGATTTCCGGCGTGGCTTACGGAGCGGGCGAAAAGAGCGATATTTCCCTGCGTGTCATTACCGATCACATTCGTTCCACCACTTTTATGATCGGCGACGGTGTAATGCCCTCCAATGAGGGACGCGGATACGTTCTGCGCCGTCTTTTGCGCCGTGCTGCGCGTCACGGCCGTTTGCTCGGGGTTAAGCGCCCGTTCCTCGCCGAGCTTTGCGGCAGTGTAATCGCCGCAAATGAAACCGCATATCCGGAACTGAAGGAAAAGGAGGCCTTTATTAAAAAGGTGATCGCAGTCGAGGAAGAGAGCTTTAACCGCACGGTTGATCAGGGCCTTTCTCTTCTGGAGGAAATGCTGCAGAATACGGCCGGCGGAGTGCTTTCCGGCGACGATGCCTTCAAGCTCAGCGATACCTACGGTTTCCCGCTCGACCTGACCCGTGAAATTGTTGCGGAACGGGGAAAAGCCGTTGATGAAGAGCGCTTTCATGAATTAATGAGAGAGCAGAAGGAACGTGCGCGTTCCAGACGAAAAAAGTCCGACGTGGATGCATGGGCCGGCGAGGATTCTCCGTTTGAGGATCTGGCGCAGACAAATTTTGTCGGCTATACGGCAATGGAATGCGGCGCTTCGGTTCTGGCGCTTGTGAAAAACGGCGAGCAGGTTTCCTCGGCCGAAGAGGGCGAGGAAGTTCTGGTCGTGTTAGACGCAACGCCGTTTTATGGAGAAAGCGGCGGTCAGGTCGGCGACACAGGTACAATGACTGCGGAAGGCTGCACACTGTCCGTGACCGATACTACAAAAACAGACGGCGTGTTTGTTCACCGCTGCACGGTTGCCTCCGGCGAAGTAACACAGGGGATGAAGGTCCATGCAGCGGTAAACGCGGAGCGTCGGCTGGCCATTATGCGCAACCATACTGCAGCGCACCTGCTGCAGGCGGCGCTGCGCCGTGTGCTCGGCACACATGTGGAGCAGGCCGGTCAGCTGGTAACGGCGGAGCATGTCCGTTTTGATTTTACTCATTTTGCTGCGCTGACTGCGGAGGAATTGCAGCAGGTGGAACGCCTTGTTAACGAAGAGCTGCTGCGCGGCGAACCGGTCACAATGACGGAAATGCCGATCGAAGAAGCCAAAAAGCTCGGCGCCATGGCGCTGTTTGGAGAAAAATACGGCGCAATGGTTCGGGTAGTTCGTGCGGGAGAGTTCTCGGTGGAATTCTGCGGAGGAACCCACATCGACAATACCGCAAAGCTTGGTTTGTTCAAGATTACGGGCGAAAGCTCGGTCGCTGCCGGCGTTCGCCGAATCGAGGCGGTTACCGGCTTTGGAGCAAAGCAGCTTCTTGACGGTTCTCTGGCGGAAATCTCCGCAGCGGCGGCGGCTCTGAAGACAAACAGTGCAGAGCTGGTGCAGCGCGCGGTACAAATTACGGCGGAGCTGAAGGCAAAAGAAAAGGAACTGGCTGCACTCAAGTCTCAGATGGCTGCCGCGAGGGTAAATGAACTGGTTGCCGCTGCGGAAACCGTCGGCTCGGTTCGTGTGCTCACCGCTTCTGTGGAAGGTCTGGCAGCGGACGAAGCAAGGGCTATGTGCGACAAAGCGCGCGATCTTGCCGACGATATTGTTGCGGTCGTTGCAGGCGTGGGCGAAAAAGCCGTAATTGCCTGTGCCGTCGGCAAAAAGGCGCAGCAGAGCGGTGCTCACGCCGGAAACATTGTGCGTGAAATTGCAAAGCTTGCCGGTGGAAACGGCGGCGGCAGACCGGACAGCGCAACGGCCGGCGCAAAGGATATTTCAAAGATTGCCACGGCTCTGGCGGCGGCAAAAGAAATCGTTTCCGCTATGCTGAAATGATCCCGGCGAAAATTTACTGGGAATAAAATTGCCGGGCGGTCTTGCAACGGCTGCCCGGTTTGTGTTATGATAAACTCAGTGTGTTAAGGCAAGGAGGCGAATGACAAATGGATTGCATTTTCTGTAAAATTGCAAACGGAGAAATACCTTCACGCAAGGCTTATGAGGACGACACTGTCCTTGCGTTTTACGACCTTGACCCGCAGGCGCCGACCCATGTGCTGATTATCCCGAAGCAGCATATTCAGTCTGTCGCGCAGATCACGGCAGAAAACAGCGCGGTCGTGGCGCATATTTTCGAAGTTGCGGCAAAGCTTTCCGCAGAGCTTGGGCTGAAAGACGGTTTTCGGATCGTTTCCAACTGCGGCGAATCTGCAGGGCAGTCAGTGCCGCATCTGCATTTTCATCTGCTTGGCGGCCGCGATTTTACCTGGCCTCCGGGTTGAGAAAACGGAAAGACAGAATTAAAAGGAGAATGTTACTGTGCAGCAGACATATAAAATGACGATTGCGGGCTGCGAGCGGAGTCTTCCGCTGTGCCCTGTCAATGAAAAATTGGATATAGCGGCGTTCGTGATGTTCGGTGATGTGGAACTGACAGAAAAGGCCGCGGCGGAACTGCTGAAAAAGTGCCCGGAGCACGATTATGTTGTAACGGCCGAGGCAAAAGGAATTCCGTTGGCTTACGAGATGGCGCGTCAGGGCTGCCGCAGATATTTTGTGGCGCGCAAGGCGACAAAGCTTTATATGACGCATCCTTTAGAGGTTGCGGTGCGTTCTATTACGACCGATCATTTGCAGCATCTTTATCTTTCCGAAGAAGAGGCCGAGCAGATCAAAGGCAAGCGGATACTGATTGCCGATGATGTCATCAGCACCGGCGAATCGCTCAATGCGGTCGTCAAGCTGGTGGAAGCGGCCGGGGGCAAGATCGTTGGCTGTGCGGCGGTCCTTGCCGAGGGCGATGCCGCAGACCGAAAAGACATTGTCTTTTTGGAAAAGCTCCCGTTATTCTTTAAGTGATTTAAATGCACACGAACGGAAAAAACCGGATATCTGTCAGACGGCCCTTGGCCGCCGCCGGCTTTGGCTGGTTGGCGGCCCAGTGGATCGCTATGCTGACAGGTATCCGGTTTTCCTTTGTTTGTGCCGCCTGTCTGATGGCTGCCGGCCTGATTCTGCTGTGCCGCGGAAAAGAAAAGTTCCGAATGGCGGCGGGGATCCTTATGGTGTGCGCGGTTTCCTGTGCGGGAACAGGCGCGTACAGGACGCTGACGTTTGAGCAGGTCCGGAAAATTCGGGGGCAAAGCGCGGCGCTTTCCGGTGAGATCTGCCAGCAGCCGGAGGAATCCGGCGGACGGTATTATTATGTCATCCGCAGCGAATCGCTCGTTCCGACCGGTTCGCTGCGCGATTATGGCAGGATAACGCTCCGGTTGAGCAGTCAGACTCCGTTGGATGCGCGGAAATACGACCGCATCACCATATCGAAGGCATACTTATTTGCACCGCAGGGCGGAATAGGGTATTCCTCCCAGGCACATTATGAATCGCGCGGAATTGCGCTGACAGGAACCTTTTCTTCTTACGGCGCCATTGTTCAGAAAAAAGAACGCCCATGGTACGCGTTTGCAGACACGCTGCACGAACAGATTTCCAACGCTCTGCACGTTCTTTTGCCGCAGCAGGCATCCGGTCTGGCATGCGGTGTTTTGCTCGGAGATAAATCGGGCCTGTCCGAAGGTTTGATGAAAAACTTCCGTGCCTGTGGGATCAGCCATTTGCTGGTGGTGTCTGGGCTGCACCTTTCGTTTCTTATCCTGGGTCTGCAGCGGCTTCTGCAGAAGCTGCTGCGGCGCAAGCGGCTGGCAGCGGGGCTTTGTTTGCCGGTGCTGCTGCTGTTTATGGCGGTTGTGGGGTTTACGCCGTCGGTGCTCCGTTCCGGGATTATGATGGGGCTTTATCTGCTGGCGATTCTGCTGTTCCGAACGGCGGACTCCAGAACCTCTCTGGCTGCAGCCGTTTGGGTCATTTGTCTGTTCAATCCGTGTGCGGCGGGAGACGTGGGCCTGCAGCTTTCGTTTTTGGCGACGCTTGGGATCCAGTGCTGCTCCGGCCGCTGGTGCGGTCGGCTCCTTCGGCAAATGCCGGGCAAGCTTGCCGCCTTGCCGATAAGCCGCCGGGTGGTTTCCGCTTTGTGTACTACGCTTTCCGCCTCGCTGTTCACGCTGCCGGTTACGTTGGTTGCGTTTGGGACCGTTTCGCTGATCGCTCCGGTGGTAAATCTGTTTGCAGAGCTGCCGGCGCAGCTGCTTTTGCAGCTTTCGCTGGTTACTGCGCTGCTGCAGCTGAGCGGACTTTCGGCTCTGGCGCGCCCAATGGCGCTGCTGAGCGGATTGCTTTCACGCGCGCTTTCCGCAATAGCCGGCTTTTTTGCACAGATCGCGCCGGACGTTTCAATTTCCTCCGCCGGATGGATGTTTTTAACGGCGGCCGGGCTGCTGTTGGCGGCGCTGTGCCTGTGGTTTCCGCGGGCAAAACGGCTGCCGTTCTGTTCGGTGCTGCTGATGGCAGTGCTTTTTATCGCCTCTGCAGATGCGGCGGATATTGCAAGGCGGCAGCCACGGGTCACATTGCTTGAATGCGGCGGAGGATTAGCGGTGACCGTTTCATCCGGAAAGGAAAGTGTATTGCTTTTGTTCGACTGTGGAAAAGCAGCCATTACCGTCTGCGCGGACGCGTTTCAGGCGAAGAGCCCCGAGATCCTGCTGATGCCGGGAAAGTATGACCGTGCGACTGCGCTGGCGGCGAGGGCAGCACTGCAGGCAAGACAGCCTCAGAAAACGGTCCTCGGAAGTCGGCGTGTTCCGGACGAGCTGTATTTTCTGCGAAGGAATGCACTGCTTTCTTCCGATGACGAACAGTTTTCCGTTGGCGGGATCACCGTACAGCAGATTCGGACGGAAACGGGGCTGTGGTACCGTATGGTCATAGAACAGAACGTTGTGCTGATCCCGGTTGGCGAATGCGATGCGGCCGAGCTGGAGACAAAATACCGCCGTGCGGATATTCTGGTACTGGGCGCATCCGTCCGCAATCTTTCCGCAGTCGGCTGCAGAACGGTTCTGG
>JAHZES010000148.1 GCA_019421725.1 Clostridiales bacterium
CAAAAGGCAGAGCCATGAAAAAACCCTTTCTGTTTGAAAATCTGTTTATGCGCGCGGTTCACCAAGCGAATTTAAAAACGTCGTAAAATACTGCGGCAATGCGCTTTCAAAATTCATCCACTCGCCGGTTCGCGGGTGCTCAAAGCCAATTTTTCCGGCATGCAGGCACTGCCCATGCAGCTGGGTGATCACTTTTTTAGGGCCATACACCGGGTCTCCCGCAACCGGGTGGCCAAGCCAGGCCATATGAACACGGATTTGGTGCGTGCGCCCCGTTTCCAACCGAAGCGCCACATGCGTAAAACCGTCGTAACGCGCGAGCACACGGTAATGCGTAACGGCACTGCGGGAATTTTTTTCAGTGACCGCCATTTTCTTTCGGTCGGCGGTGCTTCGGCCAATCGGTGCATCCACTGTGCCTTCGTCCTGCTTCAGGCTCCCATAGACCACCGCCTGATATTCTCTCGTAAAGGAGTGCGCCTTGATCTGCGCCGCAAGGCTTCGGTGTGCCGCATCGTTTTTGGCCACGATCAGCAGTCCACTGGTGTCCTTGTCGATCCGATGCACAATACCGGGGCGAATCACACCATTGATGCCTGACAGCGAGCTGCCGCAATGCGCAAGCAGTGCATTCACCAGTGTTCCGGTGCGGTTGCCCGCCGCAGGATGAACCACCATTCCCTTTGGCTTATTCACCACCAGGAGATCGGCATCCTCATAAACAATGTCCAACGGGATTTCCTCCGGCTGCGCAGTATCATCCACCGGCTCCGGCAGCAATATCCGCACGCTCTCTCCCGCGCACACCCTGTAATTCTTCGCGGCGGCTGCGCCGCCCACCGTTACCGCGCCGCCCTCCAGCAGCTTCTGTGCGGCGGACCGGGTCAGTTCGGGGCAAAAACGTGCAATCAGGCTGTCCAGCCGTGCGCCGGCCTCTTCCTCCGGCACGCGGAATGTCTGCTCCCGCCGCATAAAAACCATCCTTTCAAAAACCGATGCCCCCGGCCGTATCACCGCTGCGCAGAGCTCTGCCCGTTCTCTTCCGGCCGTTCCTCCGAAGCGGCGGCCTCCTTTGCCGCTTCCCGCTTGATCTGGCGCGGTTCCAAAATCAGAAAATAAATAATTGCCATCGCCGCGCCAACCACCACGCAGCAATCGGCAAAATTAAAAATCGGCGGAAAAAATGAAACCGATATGTAATCCACCACCCGTCCGGTGGCAATGCGGTCGATCAGGTTGCCGATCCCGCCTGCAACGATCAGTGAAATCGTTGCCGAGACCCATCTGGAGGCGCGAGCCGTTTTGGTAAACAGCAATGCCATGCAGGCGCCAACCAGCACGACCGTCAGCACAATAAACAGGGTGCGCTGGTTTTGCAGAATGCCAAACGCCGCACCTTCATTGTGAATATATGTCCAATTCAACAGCCCCGGAATGCAGGTAATCGTCTGGAACTCCGCCATGTTTGCCACCACAATTGCTTTCAGCAGCTGATCAATTCCCACCAGCACCGCCGAAACAACAAACGCCAAGATCGTTATCAGCAAAAAATCAAATCCTTTCCTGCACCAAAACAACTGCCGCGGCAAAAAAGCGGGCGGCAGTTGTTCCTGATTATCTTTTTTTGCGGCCGCCCGAAGCCATCTCCGGGTCGTCCTTCAGATCATAATCGTCGCCGAATTTAAGCGACTCAAAGCGCGACGTTTTAGGGACATCATCAAATTCGTAGTCGCTGTCAAACAAAGAAACCGTCTTGCGGGGCTGCCGTTTGCGTTCCGCTGTCTGTTCCGGAGCCGTCTGCTTTTGTTCCTGCGGCACGGTTTCTGTCTCGGCCAGGATCTCATCCGCAAGCTGATCCAGATCTACTGCGTCCGAATCGGCTTCCGGTTCGGCCTGCGGCCTGGCTTCCGCCTCTTTCTTCTGCTGGGGGGCTGCCTGCTGCGCTTTTGCTTCCTGTGCCGGAACACGCGGCTCTTCCGGCGCTTTTTCCTCTTCACCGCCCGGCAGCGCGTCTATCAGCGTCAAATGCTCGCGGTAAACGCCGAGCAGCCTTGCTTTAAACTGCGAAACCTCTCTTTTCAGCGTTTCAATAGCCTCTTTCTGCCCGTCAATTTCATTCTGAGCGCGGGAGACGATTTCCTGTGCCTCATTGCGGGCATCCTGCAAAATGATCTCCGCCCTCTGCTCCGCCTCACGAACAACGGAATCCGCCTGACGCTGCGCATTGAGAAGCACCTGGCTGATGCTGTCTTCCTTGGACTTGCACTCGGCCAGCTTTACATCAAGATCCCGCACCTTTTGCTTTTCCGCGCGGTTTTCCTGCGCGATCGAATTGACGGTTTCCTCAACTCTGTCAATAAAATCGTCTACATCCTCCACACGGTAACCGCCGATATTCGCTTTGCGGAAGCTGACGTTTTTAATCTCTTCCAGTGTCATCATCACTGTCTCAACTCTCTTTCCGTGCTTTCTGTTTTGCGAACCGTTCCCGCGGTTCAAATATATTTTCTGGCCCGAAAACCCAACCGACCCTTTTTGGTCTGAGGGCCGACCTGATCAATGACAAATTTTCCTTTGCCGCGGACAGAAATCTGGTCTTCTTCTGCAATATCGGCCGCCACAGCCGTGCATTCCGTAAAATTAAGCGAAACCATTCCCTTGCCGATCATTTCTGCCGCCGCGCCGCGGCTGCAGCTGCAAAGCGCTGCGACCGCACAGTCCAACCGTGCCGAAGCGATCGTTGAGGAAAGTTCTGCAAAGCCTGCCCCACCGGGAAGCGGCCTCTGCGCTCCTGCGCTGACGCGAACGCCTTCTCCGCCCACTTTTTTCAGCTGATCCACAAAGAACGGCGCCATTTCGCTGCGGGCAAAAAAGACGGCCCGCCCTTCTTCCAGCAGCAGATCACCAAGCACATCCCGCTCCACGCCGAGCGACATCAGTGAACCGAGCAGGTCACGGTGCGAAAGCTGCGCGCCCGCACGAAAACAAACCGTCACCGCCTCCAGCGGAAATGCTTCCCACTCAGGCTCGGCAAAAGGCGGGAACGCTCCAAACATCACGCGTACCGCGCCTTCGTAACCGCCCTCCAGAGCAAAACGAACGTCGCTTTGCCGCTCCGCCGCTTTCAAAGCCAGCAGCGCCTGCCGTTCGTCCAAAAAGCCCACAAACGACGGCCGGGAACGGAACCGGGCGCTCTGCAGCGCCTCGTTCACCCGCGCCAACAGTACGGCGTCCTCCTGTGCCGGTGTAATTCGGGAAACCTTCATAATCAGAAATATACCCCGTTATTTTCCAATTCATCAAGAACGTCGTCGCCCGTCAAATCGACATTATACGGCGTAATGATATAGGTGCTGGTTGCAACACGCTTGATTTTGCCGCCGTTGGCATAAGCGACGCCGCTGAGAAAATCGATGATCCGGCGGGAAACGTCCTTGTTGGTGTTTTCCAGATTCAAAACGACCGTATGCATCTGAATCAGCTCGTCAGCCACGGCGCGCGTTTCCTCGCCAAAGGTCTCGGGCTTTGAAAGCACGACCTGCAGCTGCGCTGTGGCGTGAATATTGACAACCTTGTTGGCTGCATTTTCGGCAGACTGGCGGCGCGGCGCGGCCCCCGAACGGGTGATCGGCATTTCGTGCTCTTCCTCTGCAGCCGGCGCAGCTGCCTCTTCCTCATACATTTCATCGTTTTCCGTGTCGGACCAGATTGTTTTCAGCTTGTCCATAAAACCGGCCATTGCAAGTTCCTCCTAATCGTAATAGTTTCATCAGAAATAAATCCGCTTTCCAAAAATTGCGGAACCGACGCGCACCATCGTGGCTCCTTCCAAAATGGCGGCCTCAAAATCGCCGGACATCCCCATTGAAAGGCAGTCCATAGTTATATTATCGTGTTTTTTGCCTTTCATGTCAACAAAGAGTTGGTTCATCTTTGAAAAATAACCCCGTGCCTGTTCTTCGGTCTCACAAACCGGCGGGATCGTCATCAGCCCTCCGACATGAATGCCGGGCAGCTCCGCGGCAGCACAGCAAAGCTCCCACGCGCCCTCCGGGCAGATCCCCGACTTGTTTTCTTCCCCTCCGATGTTTACTTCGACCAGAATATTCATCGTTTTGCCCAGCTTTACGCAGACACGGCTGATTTCCTGCGCAAGGCGAATCGAATCGACCGATTGAATGGTATTGACCTTATCCGCCACCTGGCGAACCTTATTCGTCTGCAAATGGCCGATCATCTGCGCCTCACAGTGAGAAAGCTCCAGACTGTCAAACTTTGCGCAAAGCTCCTGCACGCGGTTTTCACCGATATGATCCACCCCCAGTGCGATCACGCGGTTGATCACCTCCGACGCAACGGTTTTTGTGGCTGCAAGCAGAATCACCTCGCCGGGCTTTTTCCCCGCGCGCTGCTCTGCCTGCGCCATCTGTTCCCATACGCGCTTTAAATTCTCCTCTGCCGCCGCCAGCTTTTCGCTGAGCTCTTCATCGAATTTCTTTTCCGTCATAAAGATCTTTACCTCCTACAACAACCTGATCGTACAGCTTCAACATTGAGACATCAAAGGTCGCGCCCGCGCTCAGGTCGCAGATCACAAAATCGTCTCCCCAATAAATCGGGGAAATCTCCCGGAACTTCAGCTGTTCGCCGTAAATAATGTAAACGCCCTGCACGTCCTTTTCCTCTGTGCTGCTGTCTCCGTTTTTATCTGTTACCGTACGGGTACGGCGCTCAATGTGGACGGCGCTGCGCGGTACCCGCGCGCCGGAATATTGCTCGACCTCGATCTGCATGCTTTCCCTTCGCAGTGCTGAAACGGTGCCGTCCAGCGTGTTGCCGCGCAGAACCACCGCCGCTTCGCTTTCCACGTTTGCCTGGTTAATTGCGGAAACCGTTACAGGGATCCGCTCCCCGGATTCCGGGTCGATCAGATAAATTGCGCTGTTGAGCGAAAGCCGCCTTGCATCCTTAGCGGAAAGAACCG
>JAHZES010000149.1 GCA_019421725.1 Clostridiales bacterium
GAACAATGGAAGCTCTTGGAATGGTAGAAACCCGCGGCCTGGTCGCCGCAATCGAAGCCGCCGATGCAATGGCAAAGGCTGCAAACGTCAGACTGATCGGTTCCGAAAAAATCGGTTCCGGTTTGGTGAGCATCATGGTGCGCGGCGATGTCGGCGCCGTGAAGGCTGCCGTTGAAGCCGGTGGACTTGCCGCCGGCCGTTTGGGCGAGGTTATTGCAACCCACGTGATCCCCGCACCGCACGCCGATGTGGAAAAGCTGCTGCCCGCAGAAAAATAATCCTGTTTTCC